>JAAVAY010000016.1 GCA_014803815.1 Allobaculum sp.
CCGTTTGCGCTTGAGAGACTACAATAAGGTCAATGAAGAAGCATTAACCGATGTCGATCAGGTCAAAGGGGTATTCTTAGCTAATGATCAGTACCAAATCATTCTAGGGTCTGGCACAGTAAACTTAGTTACAGATGAAGTCTTAAAAGAAACTGGCCTTCAGGCTAATGCTGCTCCTAAAGAAGAATCCAATGCCAAAGAAGGCAATGCATTGATGCGAGGAGTAAAGGTTTTATCTGATATTTTTGTTCCCATTATTCCTGCTATCGTAGCAGGTGGTCTTTTAATGGGAATCAACAACGTTTTGACGGCTACTGGTTTATTCTTCCCTGGAAAATCACTCATTGATGAAATGCCGCATTTTGCAGGACTTGCAGCGTTTATTAACTTATGTGCCAATGCACCTTTTACTTTTTTACCTGTTTTAATTGGATTCTCTGCAACTAAGAAATTCGGTGGAAACGAGTATTTAGGAGCAGCCATGGGTATGATTATGGTTCATCCCGATTTGCTCAACGCCTATTCTTTGGCAAGTGCGGCTGAAATTCCCACTTGGGGATGGTTTGGACTCGAAGTACAAGCTATTGGTTATCAAGGTACCGTTCTTCCTGTTTTAGCTGTATCTTGGATTTTGGCAAACATTGAAAAACGCTTACATAAAGTGACCCCAAGTTGGTTAGACAACTTAACCACACCCTTGCTTTCTGTTTTGATTACAGCTGTTTTGACCTTCTTAATTGTTGGGCCAATCTTAAGAACCGCTGGTGACTGGTTGGCCATGGGTCTTTCTTGGCTTTATTCTTCTCTTGGCTTTATTGGAGGAGCTATTTTTGGTCTACTCTATGCTCCTATTACGATTACAGGCATGCACCATTCCTTTTCTGCCATTGAAACGCAATTAATTGCGGCGGCTGAAACCACTGGTGGATCCTTTATTTTCCCAACCGCTTCTATGAACAACGTCGCTCAAGGCGCTGCGGTATTGGCAGTCTTGTTAATGACAAAAGATGAAAAATTGAAATCAATTTGTTCTGCTTCTGGTGTCTCTGCCTTACTGGGTATTACAGAACCAGCTATGTTTGGTGTTACCTTGAAATTGAAATACCCCTTCTATGCAGCCATTATCGGTTCTGCAGTGGGTTCAGCTTGGTGTGCTGGAACAAAAACTTTAGCCCTTGCCTTAGGAGCTGCCGGATTGCCTGGTTTTATTTCAATTGCTCCGCAAAGTTGGGGAAATTTCTTCATTGGTTTAGCTTTATCTATGATCACTGCTTTTGCCCTCACCGTCTTTTTTATGAAAAAACATCCAGAAGGCAAACAAGAAACAAAAAAATCTCAAAAAAATTCTAATGAGTCTGAATCGACATCAATTGCTACTCCTGCTTCTCAGGCAACTTCTTCAAATGCCATTCCTTCGTCTGTCTCTGTAAATAACCATGATGCTAAAGTGATTCATGCTCCATTTAAGGGTAGCGTAAAACCCATTTCTGAGTGTGGAGATCCTGTTTTTGCAAGCAAAGCGATGGGTGATGGAATTGTCATTACCCCAAGTGAAGGAACCCTTTACTCTCCTATTGATGGCGAAGTGATGCTAGTTTTCCCAACCAAACATGCGATTGGTTTGAAATCTGATTCGGGAGCCGAAATTTTAATTCACGTGGGGATGGACACCGTAAACTTGGAAGGAAAACCCTTTGAAGTCTTTGTAAGTCAAGGTGAAAAGATTAAAGCAGGACAGCCTTTGTTGAGTGCGGATCTTGAAGCTATTCAAGCGGCCGGTTGTCCTATTGAAACTCCTGTAGTCATCACAAATGGGGTTCCTTTTGAAATCCTTCAACAAGGAGCAGTGAAACCCGGCGATGATATGATGAAAAGCGAATAATAGCGCTGGAACCTAAAAAAGGAAACCTATTATGTATTCTTCTGTTCGCAAAGAGTTTACTCAAGCCCAAACACTTGAAAAGAGAAATGAAGTGAAAGCTGATCCGAATCGGCTTTCCTATCATTTGATGCCTCCCGTGGGATGGTTGAATGATCCAAATGGATTATCAGAAATGAATGGGGTATATCACATCTTTTATCAATACACCCCGGCTAATCCTTTAGGAAATGATCATCGGGGATGGGGACATTATCAGACAAAAGATTTTATTCATTATCAAGAAATGGATGATCCTTTCGTTCCAGATACCCATGGAGATGGAAAGGGTTCGTATTCTGGATCGGCTTTAATCCGAGATGGAATCATGCATCTTTTCTTCACTGGAAATAATAAATTGTCTGGAGATTACGATTACATCAATGATGGTCGTATTCATTGGGTTTTGCATTCCCAAAGTAAAGATGGTGTTCACTTTACTCCCAAAGAAGTTTTGCTTCGTAATGAAGACTATCCTGATTATCTTTCTTGTCATGTTCGGGATCCTAAAATTTATACCGAAAATGGTCAGGATTATATGGTCTTAGGAGCGAGAACGAAGGATTCGAAGGGACAAGTCGAAGTTTTTAAGGGAGATGGAACTTTAAAAAACTGGATTCCTTGTTCGACCATTACGCCAAAAGAATCGTTTGGCTACATGTGGGAATGTCCCGATTTGTTTGATTTGGATGGACATTTGATTCTCATCGCCTGCCCCCAAGGCGTTCCAACCCAAGGAATTTTGTATGAGAACATTTACCAAAATGGTTGGTTTGAAGCCAATCATGATTTAGACCACGATCAACAAGTTGATCAATTTCATGAACTGGACAATGGTTTTGATTTTTATGCTCCGCAAAGTTTCTTGGATGAAAAAGGGCGTCGAATTTTAATCGGATGGATGGGAATTCCAGAAGCTGATTACGATAACAACCCCACTATTGAAAAAAACTGGCAACATGCGCTTACTTTACCACGTCAGTTAACTTGGAAAAATAACACCATTTACCAAATGCCTATTCAAGAAATCGAAGCCTTACGTCAAGAAGAACTGTCAATTCGTTTAGAGGCCAATCAGTGCCTGGAATTTCCTACTCGTGTTTTAGAGTGCAACCTCATTCCTCAAGCGAATACGTCCTTTCATCTTACGTTTAGAGAAGATGTAGAGCTTGATTACGATCAAGAGACCAAGGTCTTTAGTCTTATCCTTGGAAAAAGTGGACATGGACGCGATGCTCGTCATGTAGAAATCGCCTCCATTGAAAATATTCGGATTTACTCGGATACGTCTTCTTTGGAAATCTTTTTAAACGATGGCCAAAAAGCCTTCACAACCCGCCTTTTTGATGATGCGCTTCAACCAAAGCTTTGCACTAATGTTCCATTGACTGGTACAGCGTATTCTCTTAGCAGTTTTGTCATCGAAGAAAAATTAGAAAAAGAAGATCCGCAAGTCCAAGAATAAATCTTGTTTTAAGCACTTAAAGGATAAGCGAAACGCTTATCCTTTTTTGGTAGCGATTTTCAAATTTAGGCTACACTTAAATAAATACAAATAATGAATTAATCAAGGAAATTTATACTGAAAAATGATAAATAAAAGGAGTTTAAGAGGCATGGAAAACAACATTTGTACCTTTGGCGAAATTTTAATTGACTTTACAGATACTGGCACCACTCCAAGTGGAACTAAACTCTTTGCCCAGCATCCTGGAGGAGCTCCTGCTAATGTAGCCGTGGGTGTTAAGCGGCTTGGAGGCAATGCCTCATTTATCGGCAAGATCGGGGACGATATGCATGGCACCTTGTTAAAAGACGTATTGGATAAAGAAGGCGTTGATGTGTCTAATTTAGTTCAAGACGATACTGTCTTTACTACACTTGCTTTTGTAAGTGTAGGGCCGGATGGAGAAAGACAATTCTCCTTTGCACGCAAGCCAGGGGCTGATACTCAAATGACTTTTGAAGAAATGGATCAAGATTTGATTAAAAATTCCAAAATCTTCCATGTTGGATCCTTATCTTTAACGCATGAACCATCCAGAACAGCGGAATATAAGGCCATTGACTTGGCCAAAGACAATGGTGTCATCATCTCATATGATCCCAACTATCGCGAAAGTCTTTGGTTGAATGAACCTGTGGCCGTTCAAGCCATGCGTTCTTTGATTAACAAAGCCGACATCATGAAGATTTCTGATGAAGAAACGGCTTTGTTGACGGATATCAAAGATCCAGAAGACGCAGCCAAATCCTTAATTGATCAAGGTGTAAAAGTTGTGGCAGTAACTCTTGGGGATAAAGGTGCCCTTATCGCCAATAAAGAAGGAGCCGTGGTGGTTCCAGGGTTCAAAAGCCAAGTGGCGGATACCAATGGCGCTGGAGATTCCTTTTGGAGTGCTATGCTTGTCCAAGTAGCGAATGCCGATAAACCATTAGAGGAATTGAGCTTAGACGAATTAGCTGATTTTACGCGCTTTGCCAATGGAGTCGCAGCTTTAACCGTTCGTAAATCTGGAGCGATTCCAGCTATGCCTACGCTTGCTGAGGCCACAGAATTTTTTGCGAGTGAAAAATAGTTCTTTTCTGAAGAAAGATCTTCATCAATCGAACGGATTTTCAAGCCACGTTTGAAAAGACGTGGCTTTTTTCCATCGAGTATCTTTTTAAGATTTTGAATTCGTCTCATTTTTGGACCATTTTTGATCAAGTTATCTTTACCTTAACTATCTTATCGAACTGAGTGGAATTAAATCTCTTTATCACCCTGTCCAAGCTAAAAGGGATAGATAAAGTCGAATAAAATCTTGGAATATTGTTCTAAAGTTTAGAGGCATTCGAATAAGATAGAGAACTTGGATAAAGTGAGGTTTTTATTTTGATTTCTTCAAAATCACGAACTATGGTCGATATTGCCAAGGAAGCCGGCGTTTCCAAAAGTACGGTTTCTCGCTATTTCAATGGAGGATATGTCAAAGAAGACACTAAAGAAAAAATTCGTAAAATTGTAGAACGAACTGGCTTTGAGCCAAGTGCGGCCGCTCAAAACTTAAAAGCAAAAAAAACTCACTCCATTGGAGTTGTAGCTCCTACCATGATCTCTCCTTCCACCGGTCGTTTACTGACGGCTATGGACAATGCTTTACGTCAACAAGACTATTCTTGTTTAATCGTAACGACGGATCACATTCCAGAGCGAGAAATTGCCGCCATTGAATATTTGCGTTCTTTACGAGTGGCAGGAATTGTGCTCATTGCCACCAACATCAGTCCTGATCATCAACGCCTTCAAACCTCATCCCCCATTCCATTTTTGACTATGGGGCAAAAATTCCCACAAGGAATTTCCATTATTTACGACGACTTTGAAGCAGGGTACATGGTGGGGCAGTACGCGAGTCAAAAGGGTCACAAGGATATTGTCTATATAGGGGTAAACGATCAAGATGAAGCGGTAGGGCAAATTCGTCGCGATGGGGTATTGGCGGGGCTAGCGAACCAAGCTAATGTCAAAAATTTACAGATTGCCGAAACGACCTTTTCATATCCCCAAGCAAGAGAATTAGTTCGGCAAGTTTTAGATGATCACATTCCCGAATTGTTTATTTGTGCGACCGATTTAATCGCCTTAGCTTGCTATAAAGAAATTCGAGAGCGCGGCCTTCGGGTCCCAGAGGATGTCTCTTTAATTGGCTTTGGCGGATATGAAATGAGTGAACTTCTTTCCCCATCTTTAGCGACCATTCGTTTTGAAAACGAATTAGCCGGAAAGCTGTGTGCAGATACCCTTATTTCCATGATTCAAAAAAAGCCCGTTCCCAAGGTTCAAATGTTGGGGTTTGAATTTTTGCCTGGTCAATCCGTGTTAGATCGCACGCAAAAGAGGCCAGATACTTCTAAATCCTCTCAAAGCGAGCTCCAGTAAAAGCTATAAGCAGGACTATACCGAATCTCTTGGTTATAGTCCTTTTTTCATATCCAAAAAACTTTACTTGTCTTTTTGACAACAAGAGATTTCTTTTGCGTATATCTAAGTATGAACACTTTTCAAAAATATCTAGGCCCTTTGATTTTTGGAATGCTTTTTGGATTTTCGATGTTTGGCCGTATTACTCCAATGTCTTTAGAACGCCAAGCGCCTGATACCATTCAAGCGGAAATCAAGGGAGCTGTAATCGAACCAGGAATCTACACTTTAAAAAATGGGGCCAATATTCAAGATCTCATCAACGAAGCCAAAGGCGTAAATGAAGTGGCTGATCTTTCCCCTCTCTCTTTGCAACAAGAAGTGCAACCAGGCCAGATCATCGTCATTGGCCAAAAAAAAGCCGATGGAAGCAGTCCGCTTATTTCTTTAAATACCGCTTCAAAAGATCAGTTTATGACATTGCCTGGAGTGGGAGAAAGCACGGCGCAAAAAATTATAGAGTATCGCGAACATCATTCGTTTCAAACCATAGAGGAATTGATGAATGTTCCTGGTATTGGAGAGAAAAAGTTTGAAAAGCTCAAGGATTACCTTGCCCTTTGAACTCAAAGGCCGATGTTCGACTGGGAAAGGAAATAGAGAAGCCTTTTGGATTGTCAGTACTCTCGCTCTTTTTTTGATGGCACAGCTTTCCACGTTTGATTTATGCCTCTCTTTTAGTCTTCTCTATTGTGTATTTCTTTGTATTCGTTTTAGACAGATCAAATTGGTTGGAATTTGGTTCATTTTAAGTGGCCTATTCTGGGGAAGTTTAACCTATCACACCTCCCCACTAGCCCAAGAAGGCATTTATGAGGTGATCAGCATCCATTCAGGCTATACGATAGCTAAAAAGGAAATGAGTAAAGTCTTAGTATATGAAACCGATTTTGACCTTGGTGATCATCTCGCTCTTTCCAATTTTCAAACCGTTCATTCGACCAATAATCCAGGGCTATTTTGTTTTCAACAATTTTTAAATCAAAAGGGGATTACTCAGAGTGCGAAAGAATGCAAACGCCTTGACTCCTATAGGCCCTCTTGGAAACGAGTAGTTTGGCTTAAAATCAAGCATAGTCGAGCCGCTTCTTTATACCAATGGCTCTTTTATGGGCTGACTTCAATCGAAACGCCTCTTTCCGCTTTAGGCTTTCCAATGATAGCGTTAATGAGCGTCTGTCGAAAACTATTGGAACGCCGTTTTTTTGCTCGTACCGTTCATATCCTTCTGCTCTTGGGACAAGGAATTTTTTTCCTGTTGTTTCCAATACAAGATACGATTTTACGCCTTTTTGTATTTGAACTGGGGCGTTGTTTCTTCTCAAATTGGAAGAGACGTTGGCCCTTTCAAGTTATTCTCTTTATTTTGCTCAATCCGTATGCCACTCGTTCTATGGGGTTAATTTTGCCAGCGGGACTTTCCTTTTTCACCCACTATCAATTCACTTTGAGTGGGAAAAAGACCATACAGATTTTTTGGTGTGCGTTTTGTCAAATTGCTTTCATGGGACAACTCAACTTGATCTTACTTGGTGGATTTCTTTGGCTACGAACCTTTTTAGGTTGGATTGTGCTTTTGACTCTTCCCGGTTTATGGGTGGATTCCTATGGACTTTTTTTATGGGAGATTTTTCAGAGTCTTTCTTCTTGGCAATGGATTACCATCACAACTTATCCTCCTTTTTGGTATATCTTTTTAGTTTTTTTAGGAATTGTGTGTATGACGTGGAAATATAAGCTAAAGACCATGCTCCTAATTTTGGGACTTCTTTGTCTTTATCCCTTTGTTTGGAAATTGGATCCCTTTTTTCACCTATACCAATTGGATGTAGGGCAAGGCGATGCTGCGATTTTGGTAGAGCCTTTTCAAAGAAGTGTGATGATGATCGATGCTGCGGGTCGCTTTAATCATGATCAAGCTTTAGATCTGTATCTTCCTTTTTTCCAATCCAGACAAATTTATGCATTAGATGCTCTGATTGTTTCCCATGGAGATTTTGATCATAACGGGGCTGCCGACTCCCTTTTGGCCAAAATGCCTATTCGATCTTACATCACCACCTCTTACGAAAAGATTCCTTGTTCGTATGCCTTTGAACTGCTTTTAAAAGAGCGCATCCTAAAAGACGATGAGGAAGAAAACGATAAAAGTCTGATCTGTGCTTTTCAATACGATGGCTTTCGGTATTTATGGACGGGAGATGCGTCCGTCGAAATTGAAAAACAATTGCTTGAGCACTATACCCTAAAAGCCGATATCCTAAAGCTAGGCCATCATGGTTCTAACACGAGTTCGGATGGGCACTTCTTACAGGCGGTGAATCCATCTCTCGCTGTGATTTCTTCGGGGTATCAAAATCGGTACAACCATCCAAGCCTTGATGTCTTAGTGAGACTCAATTGCTTAGGAATTGATCGCCTCAATACGGCTGACCATGGCTCTATTCATCTCTTTTCTTGGCCGCATTTTTTAGGAATTCAGACGGGAGATGGTCTTTTCACTTGTCTTTTCAAAGCGTAAAAAAGGCCAACTCTCTTGAGTGAGAATTGGCCTTGCTTTTTAGGCTTGAGAATCGCGGTTTTGCTCTGGATTTGAGGGATTAGAAGTCGAAGAATCGGTTGCCTCTTGTGTAGAGGGAGTGGATGGAGCTGAGGAGTCAGATTGTGCTTTATCCAAAGAAACAGTAAGCGCTTGGGGCTTATTTTGTTCTTCTTGGTATTTATGAACAATTTCCATAAATTCCTCACCCGTAATAGTTTCTTTTTCATATAAGTATTTGGCCAACTCATGCAATAACATGACATTGTCGGACAAAATTTGACTCGCTTCTCCATAAGCCTTGTTGATTAAGGCGATGACTTCTTGGTCAATTTGGGTAGACGTTTCAGGAGAACAAGCTAAGGATGTATCTCCACCAAGATATTGGTTATTGACGGTTTCTAAAGCCGTCATACCAAAGTGATCAGACATGCCAAGACGCGTGATCATCATACGCGCCGTTTTCGTAGCCATTTCGATATCGTTGCTCGCTCCAGATGTAATGGAGTGGAAAATTAAATCTTCTGCCGCGCGTCCCCCACAATACGTCACAATACGTGTATAGAGTTCCTCTTTGGACAATAAGTTATTTTCTTGTTCATCTACTTGCATCGTATATCCCAAAGCGCCTTTGGTGCGCGGGATAATGGTAATTTTATGGACAGGAGCAGCAGCCGAGCTATAGGCAGAAACTAGAGCATGGCCGATTTCGTGGTAAGCGACAATCATGCGCTCTTTTGGGGAAATGACTTTGTTTTTCTTTTGTTCTCCCGCAATTACGATTTCAATAGCTTCCTCTAAGTCGCGCTGGGCCACTTGTTTACGTCCATCGCGTACAGCCAATAAAGCGCCCTCGTTGACGATATTGGCTAGATCGGCTCCCGAGGTTCCTGCCGAAGCGCGAGCGATCATGTTGTAGTCCACATTAGGAGACATCTTCACGTTTTTAGCATGAAGCTCTAAGATTTCTTGACGGCCTTCTAAATCAGGAAGTTCCACAGGAATGCGGCGGTCAAAACGACCAGGACGGGTCAATGCGGGGTCGAGGGTTTCCGGACGGTTGGTAGCAGCTAAAAGTACAATGCCTTTTGAGCCATCAAAACCATCCATTTCGGCGAGCAATTGGTTGAGTGTTTGTTCGCGCTCATCATTGCCATTGAATCCCGATCCATCCCGCTTTTTCCCGATGGTGTCAATCTCATCAATAAAGATGATACAAGGAGCATGTTTTCGTGCTTCTTTAAATAAATCGCGTACGCGGGCGGCACCACGTCCCACAAACATCTCGACGAATTCAGAACCAGCAATAAAGTAGAATGGAACACCCGCTTCGCCAGCAACAGCACGAGCCAATAAGGTTTTTCCAGTACCAGGAGGCCCAACAAGTAAGGCTCCTTTAGGCATCTTGGCCCCAATTTCTTGATAACGACTAGGATGATTTAAAAAGCTGACAATTTCTTTGAGGTTTTGTTTGGCCTCATCTTGACCTGCGACATCTTTAAAAGTCGTGTGGGTCATTTCTCCTTTATACACTTTGGCATTGGACTTATTCATGTTTCCAAAGCCACCAAAGCTACCAAAAGGAAATCCTCCCATAGACGAATCGTCATCGTCTTTGTCTTTGGAGGCATCAGAAGAGCCAAAGGTAAAGGTAGTGTCATCTTTTGGTCCTTGTAGGCGTTTGCGTAGCACCCGAATGAACCACCACAAACTTCCCCAGATTAAAATCCAAGGCAATAAGCTTAACAAAATGGTTAAGAAAAAGTTATTGGAAGTTTCTACGGGCACTTCTTCAAACTCGGCACCACCAGCCAAAAGACGATTGACCAAATCCGGATCTTCAATCATGGTTGTGGTGTATTTTTTATTGGCGTTGTCTTCGCCTTTCATCGTATACGTTAATACATTGCCCTGAATCACCACGTCATCGACTTCTTTGTCTTCCACTTGTTGTAAAAACTGCGAATAGGAAACATTCGTTGGGGAACTCGAAGCCGTTGGCCAATTAAAGGCCACTAAACCGATAATCAAGACTAAAAAAGCCACCATCAAATACTTCAAAGCATTGGGAAATTTTTGAGGTGATTTATTGTTTGGTCCTTTATTGGATGTTTTCATATCTTTTCTCTTTTCGAATTTTCAAACTGTCCATCAAATAAGGAAAATTCTGATCCTCCTTTCTCGTAAGGATTTTCGTATTGGTTCTCTTCATCTCTAAGGCTTTCAAATTCACAAGCTTATCCCTAGAGAGAAGAAGAACGATAGTCCGCTTAAGAACAAAAGAAAAAATCTTGAATTTCAGTTTTCTTATGTTCTATCGCCAAACTCTTTTCTAATAAAGTATGGCATTAGTATAACGCATTTTAGCAAACAAAAGATCAGGGTGCTAATTTATGGTAATTTCACAAATTCTCGCCATAAAGAACTCGCCATAAAGAAAGAGAGAATGGTTAAAAAAAACAGGCTAGAGGACTCTAACCTGCTGTAGAACACTTAATCAAATTTATGACGACGATTGGTTGAGAGCTTCATCATCTCTTTCATCGTTGCTTCATCTTCCTCTTTTAAAGNTTGTGCAAAGACACTTAAGGTGTTTTGAAATTGTTCAATTTCTTTGAGCAACATGTCTTTGTTCAATAAAAAGAGTTCACTCCACATCTCTTCATTGATGGAAGCGATGCGGGTCAAATCGCGGAAGGAATCACCAGTGTATTCCACCAAATGTTCATTTTCATGGGTATCCATCAAGGATACGGCAATAACATGAGTCAATTGAGACAAAAAGGCGATCATCTCATCATGTTCATCAGGTGACAAGGCAGAAATGTTATCGCATCCAAGATCTTTAGCTAAAGCACTCACCTTGACAATAGCGGAAGCCGTATTATCAGGACGGGGAATCAAGATGAAGTTGGCTTGATCAAAAATACGAGGATCCGCATGCTCAATGCCTTTAGATTCGCGTCCACACATTGGATGGACTGACATCAGTTCCACATCCTTGCGTAAAATATCTTGAACAGGTTCCATAATAGCTCGCTTCACACCTGAAATTTCTAAAATTAGAGTTCCTGGGGCAAATTGATCTTGCCAAGTTTCAATCCAAGGTTGCAAAAGCGAGGGATAAATGCAAAAGATCAACCATTTGCATTGAGAAAGACCGTGCGAAAAATCTAAAAATCCTTGATCAATCCAACCGCGTTCTTTGGCTTTTTGTAATGAGGCTAGGTTGGAATCAAAGCCATAAACTGTCCAACCAAGCTCTTTTAAACGGGCACAAAACGATCCCCCCATGACTCCAAGGCCAATTACTCCTACTGTCTTCATGTGTATCTATATATGAACGGGTAATCCCGAACTTTCCTTTCCTTCACTCTTTCCACCATACAAAATATCACTTATTAAAGGCGCAATTCCACCGATTCCACCTCGTTTTAAAAACAATTGAGATCCTTTTAAGCGATTTCTTGGACGTTAGCCCCTAGAGATTTTAAGTCGTCAAAAAAGGTGGGATAGCTTTTAGTAATGGCTTGGGCCCCTTGAATGATGCTTGGTGATTTGGCACATAAACCAAAAATACTCATCGCCATTACGACGCGATGGTCATTGTGGCCATCGATCACGATAGGATGATCCTTTTTGTATTCCTCTTTCCCTGAAATATAGATGTTGTTTTCATCACTTGAAATGGAAACTCCCCATTTACCAAGTTCTTCCTCCATCGCTGCGATGCGATCACATTCCTTAAAACGCAAGCGAGCAGCATTAGTGAGTTTGGAATCTCCTGGAATCATCGCTGCTAAGGCGCAAAGAATTGGGCCAAGATCGGGACAATTGGCCAAATCCGCTTCAAAAGATACCCGTTTATCGGGAGAAATTCCAATTGTGGTGGCTAAGCCATTTTGAATGACGTTGAGTTTTCCTCCCGCTTGTTCAATGATCGAAGCGATGACGCCATCTCCTTGTTTGGAATCCATGATGAGTCCTTCAAGGAACAAAGGATCTTTCAACATCCCTAAAGCAAGAAAGAAAGCCGCTTGCGACCAATCGGATTCCACCACCACTTCGGCGGGTTCGTAGCTCGCCTCAGGCTTAATGCAATAGGCATGGGAGGTGGGTTGTTGAACGTCCACCCCAAAGGTTTTCATCATATCTAGCGTTAAATCCACGTAGGATTTGGATTGATATGGGGGCAATACAGCAATATCCACGCCTTGCAAAAGGGGAGCAGCCATTAATAATCCAGAAATAAATTGGCTTGAAACATCGCCATTTAACGTGTAGAGGCCATTTTCTAATGGACCATGAAAGTGCAATCCTTGAGGCCCTTGTTCAAAGGGAAGGCCTTGCTCTAAAAAGATGTTTTCATAAATACCTAGAGGTCGTACCAACAAAGAGGGTTTGCCTAAAAAAGTCGTGGGAGCTTCACTCGTAGCGGCAATGGGGATGAAAAAACGTAAAGTAGATCCCGATTCATTGGCATCTAAGGTGATGGGGTGGCTACGCAAAGCTGGATTGCAACCGCTCACTTTCCAAGCATCGAGTAAACCAAGCGCTTGGTCTTGGTGAGAAAAAGTGGCTCCTAAAGCTTGTAAGCAATTCATCGTCGCTTTGATGTCTTGAGACATTCCTAGATTATAAATGGTGGATGTGCCATGAGCGAGCCCAGCACAAATCAAAGCGCGATGAGAGAGAGATTTAGAAGCGGGTACTTTTACATGTCCTTTTAGAGAACTAGGAGTAATTAAAACATTCATTCCCATTCCTCCTTTTGGGGTTCAAAGGCTAAGCGGGCTTCTTCGACCATCCACAAATCCAAAAGACCAAAAGCACAAAGACAATCAACGACGGCTCTAGCCCGATGAATGATGGCAGGATCATGGCGACCTTTGATTTCGAGTTTAACAGCTTCTTTGGTTTGATAATCGACACTGTCTTGTTTTAGATAGATGGATGAGGTGGGCTTAATACACGTTTGAAAGAGTAAAGGCATTCCATTGGTGATGCCTCCATTGATGCCACCGTTATGATTAGTGCGTGTTTGAATCACTCCTTCAACTGCGATCAAAGCATCATTTGCTTGAGAGCCATACAAATCGGCAAAACCAAATCCCTCACCAAAGCTCACTCCTTTTACGGCTGGAATGGAAAAGAGTAAATGCGATAAATAGCTTTCTACACTATCAAAAAAAGGTTCACCAATTCCACCTGGAAGGCCCACTACACTACTTTGTAAAATTCCCCCGACGCTATCGAGTTTTTTCGCGGTGGTTTCAATTTCAACTTGCATGGCTTCTTTTATCCCTTCATCGAGTACAGGAAACTCGGAGGCATTTAAAGCGTCCATTTGGGTAAGCAGAACTTCGGGATCGTTTGAAAACGCTACATCTTGAATACCATGCAAGCTTTGAATGTGGGTGGCGATCTTTACACCTTTTTGGGCTAAAATTTGGCGACATATTGCCCCTGCGGCTACTACGGCTGCCGTTAAACGACCCGAAAAGTGCCCACCGCCCCGAAAGTCTTGATAACCATGATATTTTTCAAATGCACTCCAATCTGCATGACCAGGACGCAAGCGATAGCGTAAGGAGGTATAATCTTGCGAACGAGTATTGGTATTTTCAATGAGCAAACACAAAGACGTTCCGGTCGTCTTCCCTTCAAAAAAACCTGAGACAATTCGAACTTGATCAGCTTCATGGCGTTTAGTGGACAAAGATCCCTTCGCTTTGCGCTTTTCCATATCCCAAGCCAATTGATCTAAATCCAGTGAAAATCCAGAAGGAAGGCCATCCAATATAGCTCCAATGGCTTCTCCATGGCTTTCCCCAAATATAGTCAGTTGAAGTGCGTTACCTATGGTATTTTTCATATTGAGTCATGCAAACTCTTCATGAGTTTTTCCTTTCTTTTCTTTTTGAAAACCTAAATTTGATAGATGTTTTGATCTAACAGATGGAACAATTCTTCCAATGAGCGCGTTTCAAAGTGGAAGTCTTCGATATCATCGACAACGACACAACTCACCCCTTGAGTTGTGGCTTTTTTATCGTGACGCATGAGTTCTTTCGCTTTTTCACGATCAAAGGACTCTATTTTAGGCAATTTGAGACGCTCTTCAATGGCTATGAGACGTTTTTTGAGATGTGGTGGCAGAAAATACAACATTCCTACTGCCACGCATTCCCCATGCAAATATTCGTATTGCTCAAAGCTGCCTTCAATAGCATGCCCCATAGTATGACCAAAGTTTAAGACTTTGCGTAAGCCATTTTCTTTTTCATCGGCTTCTACTACTTTACGTTTGGCATTCACCGATTTGTATAAGATGGTTTCCATGTCGAGATCTTCCAAGCTACTTTTTTCAAAATCCTCAAATAAATCGCGATCAAAACAAATCGCCATTTTTAAGGCTTCAGCTAAACCAGCTGAAATTTGACGGGAATCCAAGGTTTCTAAGACATTAGGATCAATGAAAACGGCTTTGGGTTGCCAAAAAGCCCCGATGATGTTTTTAATGGATCCTAAATCTACAGCCGTCTTTCCGCCCACCGAAGAGTCCACTTGAGAAAGTACCGTGGTGGGTAAATTGTAAAAATCGAGGCCTCGCATATAACAAGCCGCCGCAAATCCAGCCATATCTCCGGT
>JAAVAY010000017.1 GCA_014803815.1 Allobaculum sp.
GGGATGGAAGCTTAGTGATAAGTGGAGTTGACCAGTACTAATCGGCCGAAAGCTTAATCTAAGATTTTGAGAAGAACTGTGTGGCTTGTATTGACGTTTGTTTTTGAGGGATCCATGGAAGTACAGTGACGATGGCTAGCAGGTCATACCTATACCCATCTCGAACATAGAAGTCAAGCTGCTAAACGCCGACGATAGCTGAAAGGCAAAAATAGGAAGTCGCTGGACAAGAAAAGCCTCATATCTGACACAGGATTGTTGGATATGAGGTTTTTTTATTAGTTGAAGTAGGATTCAGCATTAATTCTAATGTGTCCTAAGCTCACTACGAAACGAAAATTTTTTATTCCCTTGTGTTTTTTCAGGATACTGGTAAATTCGAGTTCTTTTTGAAGTCCTAGAATGAAAAAAGCAACGCTCTTTGAAAACGTTGCTTTTCGCTTAAGATCTTAAAGAACCACTTCGACTCCTTTTGGATTTTTCAGAATAGATTGAACATATTGTTCAATCCAAGTTTTGGATAGATCTTCACCAGAAACTGTAATATAGTGATCCGCTTCTAATCCTTCAGAATATTCCGCTAAAGTCGTAGTGCGATAGGTGCGTAAATCCGAGGAAATGCAGGTCACAGTAGGAATAAATTGAACTTTCTCAAAGGTAACTTCCTGAGTATCAAAATTATAGTTGATTTGGAATTGAGCCATTCCTCCAACCATAGTTTCAGCCATATTTTGGGCGGAAATAAAGTTTCCTAAGGAATAGTATACTAAAGTAGATTGATCTGAAGTTAAAATCCATTCTACTGGTTGAATTACATGGGGATGACTGCCAATGATGACTTCTACTCCAAGTTGGCTTAAATATTGTGCAAGCTCCGTTTGTTCGGTGGTAGGATGGGTGGAGTATTCTTCTCCCCAGTGCATTGAAACGATTTGAACATCACTGATGCTATTGAGAGCATTAATGCGCTGTTGAATAAGATCATAGTTGATAGAACCATCTTCTTTACGATATACATCAATCATCCATTCTTCTTCAGAAGGTAAGGTAACGCCATTGAGACCATAGGTGAAGCTTGCTAGACCTACTCGAATGCCATTGACAACTTTGACGCTTGGAGAATTAGATTGCGCTTCATTGAGGTAAGCTCCACTTGTTGTAATTTCTGGATGATGGGTCCGTAAGTATTGAATCTCCGTTTGAAGACCTTCTTCCCCTGCATCTAAAGAATGGTTACTACAAAGAGACATCCAATCAAAGCCAGAACGGGATAAAGTATCAAGCATTTCAAGGGGCCCATTAAAAAGAGGATAGCTAGATAGGCCATATTCATCCCCCGCACATACTGTTTCCACATTGACATAGGCTAAATCGGTATTTTGGGTATACTTATTGGTAAATTGATAAATAGGAGAATAATCGCGGGTATTGTGATCCTGTTCATAATACACAAAAATCGTATCGTGCAATAAGTTATCTCCTACTCCTGTAAAGGTAAAGGAAGCGGTACCAGAGCGTTGCGTAGTTGCAGTCGTTTTTTCTTCTGGTACTAAGCCTTGTTGGCGCATAGAAGCCAATTTTTGTTCGGAAATTCGGCTGGTTGGATTAAAGAACAAATGCATGACAAGTAAAGTCACGAGGCCTACGAGCAATAAACAAGTGGTAGTCATAAAAATAAGTACCATTTTCATTGGCGTTAAGCCTTTCTTTTTTTTATTCGGTTTGTTTTGCGTAGTCATGCCGAAAGTATATCATTCTCAAGACTGACTCGGTATCGCCTTTCAAAACATTATCAAAAAAAGAAAATTAGGATATCTAAAGTGTATTTCAGAAAAAAAAACGTTCCTTGAAATGAATCAAGAAACGTCTTTTTTTTCTAAGCTATTTTTCTGATCTTTTAGTCCTTATTTTTAGCGATTTTGAGGTTGACAGGTGAGCTTAAAATACGTTTGTGCTGTGAGTTTATAGATAATGATATAAATAAGAGCAAAGATGAGAAAACAAATCGCACTAACGAGTAAAAAGACTCGGTTTTCTCCCATGGTTAACATATTCAAAATCTTTTGAATCATAGGATAAGCAAAACAAAGATGCATAAGAGCTACACCTAAAGGCAAGAAGAACATCACAATCACTTGATCGTTAATGATCTTATGAATTTGTTTGGCCTCTAAACCAATATTTTGCATAATCGCAAAACGTTTTTGATCCTCTAACCCTTCGCTAAGTTGTTTATAATACATGATCAAAATCACCGCAAGCAAGAATAAAACAGAAAGATAAATTCCAATGAAAAGAATTCCTGAATAAACAGAAAGAATTTCTTCTTTATCCGAAGCTTTCGTTCGCACCGTCAGCACATCTACTTCAGGAAAATTTTCCTCTAGGGTATGATAAAAATCTAAAACACTCTTAGAGCTTTCATCGGTGTCGCTATCAAATAAGACAAAGACATGAAGATTTGTAGAATTGACTTCTTTTAAATCCCCTACAAGCATAGCTTGCCGCTCATCCAAAGAGTTGATTAAAAAGTCGAGTATTTCGGGTCGATTGACTACTTCTTTGATGAGAATTGGATCCGTTTCTTCTTCCATTTGACTATACAAGAGCGTTCCAGTGGGAATTTCTGGAGTCAAGCTAATCATTTCACCAGGGGAGAGGATGTAATTTCCATTCACTATCCGATTAAAATCGGCTAAATCGATCACTGGAGTTTGAAAGGATAGCCCTTCTTCTGTTTGAACAACTAGCCCATCTCGTAAGATCACTTCGGGGTTATTTGGATCTAATCCATATTCTTGGGCAATGGCAAGAACTTTTTCCTCTATAGCTTGAGTAGACATCAAGCCATTTGCGGTAGGTAGTCCTGAAACGAAGGATTCTTCATTAAAAGCTATTTCTTCAGGAAGAGAAGACGTAGAAAATAAATTCACAATAAAGTTTCTTGGATATTGGCGATCCAAAGAAGAATCAATTCCCGCTAATAGAGCTGTAGTGGTCGAAAGAGCCACGAGAACCATGGTAGACAAAATGGCAATATTAGCTAAGGCCATTCCATTTTGTTTTAAGCGATAGCGCATCGTGGAAACGGAAACAAAGTGACTCGGTTTGTAATAAAATCGTTTATTATTTTGAAGAATTTGCACGATGACTGTTGATCCAAAGGCAAACAATAAGTAGGTTCCTAGGATGACTAAGATGACGGCCAAAAAGAAAAAGATTAAAGCAGCAATGGGATCCTTTACCGAGAGTGCGATCGCATATCCGCTTCCAAGACACAAAATACCAAGAAGAGCTAAAAGCCAGCGGTTTTTAATCGGTTTTTCTCCGACTTGTTTTCCATGGAGCGCCTCAAGCGGATTGGAGCGCAGAGTGGACAGGATAGACCAAATTAAAATGGCCAAATAACACAGTCCAATCCAAAAAATGGTGTCTTGAAGACCTTCATGGGAAATATAGAAGCCAAAGGATGGATCCATGCCGGAAAACTTCAAGATCAACATAAATAAAATCTTATCTAGTCCAATTCCTAACAAAAGGCCAATCCCTAAGGTGACTAAGAATAACACTAAAATTTGGTAAAACTCAATACGAATAAGATGACCTTTTTCCATTCCTAAAATTGTAAATAGGCCATTTTCTTGACGACGATTTTTAAACAAAACACTGTTGAGATAGAAAAAGAAGATGAGGGTGAAAAGCATCATGATACGCTCTCCAAATCCAAGAAGTTCTCGCATTACATTTCCCCCAAAAGTTTGGGTAAGCTCAGGATTGAAAGCTAAAGAAGTAATAGAGTAGAACATCGCCGTCATAATTACACTTCCCCCTAAAAAGGGAAGAGAGATGCGGTAGTTTTTCTTGAGGGATTGAAGAGCTAAACTCCAATACATATGCTTTTTCATTTAGCTTCCTCGCGATTCGCCATAATGGTCAGTGTATTAGAAATTTGTTCGTAAAATTGTTCTCGGGTGGCCGAGCCTTTATACAGTTGATGAAAAATAGATCCATCTTGAATAAAGAGAACTCGACTTGCATAACTTGCCGCATTAATAGAATGAGTGACCATGCAAATCGTTTGGCCTTGTTGGTTGAGCATCGAAAACAAATCCAATAAATCCGAAGAACTTTTGGAATCTAATGCTCCTGTTGGTTCATCCGCTAATAATAATTCTGGCTCGACAATTAAAGCTCTTGCCACCGCAGCGCGTTGCTTTTGACCGCCCGAAACTTCATACGGATACTTCTTTAAAAGAGACTCGAGGCCAAGACGTTGAGCCATTTTGGAAAGGCGATTTTCCATAGTGGCTACTTTTTCGTTATTGAGGACAAGAGGCAATAAAATATTGTCTTTGAGATTAAAGGTATCCAATAAAGAATAATCTTGAAATACAAACCCTAAATGATTTCGACGATACGCACTGAGCTGTTTGGCCGGAATTTTAGAGGCGTTTTGATCTCCAATCATAATGGTTCCTGCGGTTGGCTGATCCAAGACCGCAAGTAAGTTTAACAGGGTCGTTTTTCCTGATCCACTTTCTCCCATGATAGCTACAAATTCACCGGGTTCAATGGAAAAGGTAATATCGCGTAAGGCTTCCACTTGAATGGAGGAGAAGCGTGATTTGTAAATCTTTTGAAGATGCGTAACTTCTAATAAAGCCATTGTTTGTTCCTCCTTTGTGCCCTTAGTATAAAAAATCAAGTTTTCTCTTCCCATCGATTTTCCTTACACCATGTAAACACATTAGAGGCGATTTCTTACAAAGCGGAAAGACACATTTTATAGCATCCATACTCAAGCCTTAAAAATAGACTTTCTTTTTAAGCCTACGATCTTATAAAAAAAATTTTTTCAACTTTATGGCTTCTCCTTTCAGATTTTTATCTCTTTATTACCATTTAAAATTTCACTCAATGAGTAAAAGATTCAAGTTTTAATTTTTCTAAAGATAAAGTCAATTTATTAATTTGAAAATTGGCTATGAATAATTCAGGTGACTTATCTTTCAAATTCAACAGGTTTCCAATTTCCTTTAAAGGGAATAGGACAATAAGGATAGAGTTGAAAAAAACGATCAAAATTAAAAACACTTTGATCGTTTTATGCTTTTTCACTCTAATCCTTTAAAAAGAGCGTTTGGGGAAATTGGATTTGGGCGATGACTCCTTGTTGATCCGGCCGATTTTGAATGGAAAGCGTGCACCCTAAATTGGTACAAATTTTTTCACACAAATATAGACCAAGACCACTTGAAGTGGAGACATTTTGATGCCCATTTTTACCCGTAAATCCCTTTTCAAATAAGCGGGGTAAATCTTCTGGGGCAATACCACAGCCTTCGTCCTGAATGATAAGCGTATTGGGTTTGGTTTCAATATGAATGGTGGAATAGGGCTTAGAATACTTTAAGGCATTAGAGAGCAATTGTTCGATGACAAAGCCAATCCATTTGCGATCGGTCAAAACGGGTTGTAGGTCAAAATCACTTTCAATAGAGATATGTTGGGCAATAAAGGCTGAAGCATTTTCGCGTAAAATGGGACGAATCACATCTTCTAAAGAGACTTGGTTTAGGCGATAATCGGAGCCATCCAAGCGAATATAAGCCATCGCTTGCGAAACACAGTGCTCAATGCGCTTTTCACTCGCTTTCAAATCGGTGTGGTCGGGACAATCGAGTTGTAGTTGTAAATCCAAAGCCGCTAAGGGAAGTTTGATTTGATGGGCCCACAAAGAAAAATAGTCTTGTCGCTCACTCGCTTCCTGCTTAGCCTTGGAAAGGCTCTCACGTTTTTCCTGAGCCATTTGGGCTAGTTTTTCAATAGCAGGATGTAAAACCTCTGGATAATCTTGAGACTTGAAGTGATCGGCTAAAAGCAGGTGATCGACTTCATGAATGGTGCGTAAAGAAAAGCCAAGATACACCATTAAGACTAAAGAGGATAAAAGCATCCAAACCCAAACAGGATCGGTGCTTTCTTGAAACGCCCAACAAAGCAACCAGAAACTAATGCCCGTTCCAAGCCAAGCGACAATCAACAACCAATTTTGTTTCCAAAGGGCTTTAAAATAGATGCGATATTTTTCTAGCATGCTTTCACCTCTTGATGTCTTGTGACCTTATTTTCTTCTCTTTTAAATCTTATCCTTGGATTTCCTCTTCCTTTTTAGCTTCTAAAATCCAAAATCCCTTATTGCGAAAGACCCGCATAGCCTTTAAGCCTAAAGAATTGAGATAGTCGAGGGCACTTTGCCCCCCATGTTGTTTACGAATGACTACCCACAAAGTGCCTCCTGGACGTAGTTGCTTTGCACATTGCTCAAATAAGCTATAGATGACTTGTTTTCCCGTACGAATAGGTGGGTTGATTACGATACACGAATACAAGCCAGAATCCAGATGGTCTTGTTCCAATACATCACCTTGAATGTGATAAGCGGCATAATTTTTTTTGGCCAAATGACAAGCTTGTTCATTGGGATCAATGCCAACAACCTCACAATGCCAAAAGGTACCAAGGACAACTCCGACTACTCCAATACCACACCCTAGATCGAGTACATCCAAAGCGGGCTTAGCGTGTTCTAAGAGATAGTTGAGTAAAATGCGCGTTCCAGTATCAAGACCCTCTTTGGAAAATACGCCAGCGGAAGAAGATAGAGTAAAGGTTTTTCCTTGTAAAGTAAAAGAAATGGGAAATTCCGTTTTATCCAAGTTTGGATCGTTTTCATAATAGTGAGACATACAATTCCTCTGAAAAAAGACAGGGAAGATCCCTGTCTTTCGTGTTTATTTTTTCTTAGGTTCAGCTGGTTTTTGAATGCGATAAATCAAGGCCCCTAATGGTGGAACATCCACACTGATACGCCATGGTTGATTCATCAAAGGTAAGTGGATGGCTTTCGCGTTATGGACATCGTTGTCGTCTAGGCGACCACCGTAGCGTTTCCATTGGGTGTTGAGCAATTCTTGGTAAATGCCGCCATAGGGAACACCGAATTGCAATTTATAGCCATTGGTAGAGAAGTTGATGATGAACACATAGATGTCCTTTGATCCTTTACGCATAAAGGAGAACGTGTTGTGATCCGCATCATCAGCATTGATCCATTGGAAGTTCGTAGGATCATAGCCATAGTAGAAGGCATCGTTGCGAGTACAAATGCCAGTCATATCCGCAAAGAAGGCTTCAAAGTCTCGATGCATGGGATATTTGCGCAAGAACCAGTCGTTGCCTTTTTGTTCATCCCATTCACGAAGCATACCAAGTTCATTACCCATGAAGTTTAACTTTTTGCCAGGATGACCAAACATGTAGGTGTAAAGCGCACGGGCTTGAGCGAATTTATCGTCATAGCTTCCCCACATCTTGTCCACAATCGTAGCTTTTCCATGCACCACTTCATCGTGGCTCAAAGGCAAAATGAAGTGTTCAGAATAGAAATAGGCCATTGAAAAGGTGATGTCATTGTGGTGCCATTTGCGATAAATTGGATCGAGCTTGAGATATTTTAAGGTATCGTTCATCCAGCCTAAATCCCATTTGTAGTCAAAGCCAAGACCGCCATCCAAAGTGGATTTGCACACATTGGGGAAGTCAGTAGAATCTTCAGCGATTAACATAATCTTGCCTTGGTATTCTTGGTTGAGAGTAAAGTTCAAGCGTTTGATGAAATCCGTAGCGCCTTTATTTTCACCCATCATTTTGTTGCCCTTCCAGAAAATCGCATTGGAAATGGCATCCATACGCAAACCATCAAAGTGATACTCTTTCAACCAATAGTTTGCAGCTGACATCAAAAAGGAGCGTACGCTCTCTTTCCATAAGTCAAATTGGCTCGTACCCCATTCGGAATCCGCATCTTCGCGTTTGGAATATTCATAAAGAGGGGTGCCATCAAAATAGGCTAAAGCGTATTCATCTTTTACGAAGTGTACAGGAACAAAGTCCATGATAACTCCAATGCCCGCATCGTGGAGACGGTTGACAAATTCCATCAATTCCACAGGATTTCCATACCGACTTGTTACTGAGAAGAAGCCAGAGACTTGATATCCCCATGATCCATCAAAGGGATATTCGGAAAGGGGCATGACTTCTACATGAGAGAAATGGTATTTTTTGCAATGAGCAATCAGTTCGTCCACGATGTCATTGTAGTGAACGAATAGGCTTTCTTCGTTTTGTTCTGGCAAACCAGGAACATCTTCCACGCGCATATTTTTATCGCGCCAGCTGCCGATGTGCATTTCATAGATAGAAATGGGTTTATCAAAGCCCTTAGTACGGGTTTCCATCCATTTTTGGTCTGTCCATCCATCAAAAGTTAAATCGGCAATCACTGAATCGTGTTCAGGACGAAGTTTGGCCGAAAAAGCATAAGGGTCAATTTTATCGATAACGCGTCCATTTTGTTGAACAACTTTATATTTATAGGCTTGACCGATCTTCGCCTCAGGAATTGTGGCAATCCAAACGCCTTCAAAATCCTTTTCCATGGGATTGGCATTTCCATCCCAATCGTTAAAATCCCCCACTACCGATACATGTTGGGCATTAGGGGCATAAAGTACAAAGGATACACCTCCATCTTTTTCAGGATGGGCACCGAAGTAATCAAAGGCGTTGAGTTCACGGCCTTGGAAAAAGGCAGTGAGATCCTTTTTTTGCATGATTGGTTTTCCTCCATCATAACAGGCACAATCCATATTCAGAACGCAATAAGAAAGTAGGGCGTTCTTGCTGCCTGCCTGTATTCTTTATCTTTCTTTATTTTATCCAAAAGTGAGCGAATGAAAAGGCTTAACACCTGTCAGGTTTCTATCACTTTTGATTCCTCCTTGACTACGATTTGGACCTTCTTGAAAGATGGCTTCTAAATCCGTTTCTTAAAAAAGAAGCGAACCTAAAGATGATTTTGTTCAAAAAAAGTATTAATTTTTTGAATGATATTGGATAAAAAATTATTTCCGATGTGACATTCTCCCCCGCCTAAAGAGGCGGGGGCTTCCTTTCGCACAAGCGAACAGTCGGTTCTCGTTCGAGTAGTCCACTGACTACAGCATAAGCGAGCTATCCCTGTTTCATTTGAGCATTTGCAAGAGCAAGACTATCAACCTCTTTTAGTCACTCAAACTCCGATTTGTATTGTGCAGGCGTATTGTTCAGCTTTTGCTTGGTTTCTTTATAATGCTTAATTTTATCGGATAGCATTTGATTGTAGATGAAACGAACACAGCCGAATAGCAAACAAAACTTTTTGCTCTGCGCTTAGATATGAATTTGAAGGCCTTGTTTGCCATGACTTTCACCTCTTTTTTCGCCTATTGTCGTTGTGTTTCTATATTTAGAATATATTTCTTATTCATGCTTTCGCTGTTGTAAGTAAACAAAAGACTCCAAACCACAGCTTTTGTTTGGGGATCCCGACTGCTTGTACTTTTGTAAGCGAACTTGCTTGTCGGATATGCTTTGAACAAAGCCCATGATCTTTATCGTAGTTCCATTCCTGTAATGTTTTGATGCGCTATACTCATAGCTTGAATTTCATCAATGT
>JAAVAY010000018.1 GCA_014803815.1 Allobaculum sp.
TGCCTTCAATGTTTAAATAGCGCGTACCAGTCATTAAATTTTTAGGATTGGCATTTTGTCCCGCTAACATGAATGCGATCAAATGACATCTGTTATATAACATTCCATCCTTTAAAAATGAATAGCGTTGATTGATAAAGCCCGTTGGTTTTACAGAGGAGATGTCTTGGCGTTTCAAGTCTGGCATTAAATCGGTACCTAGACAAGCGTATGCTTGCGTGACACGGCCAAGTTCATCGAGATCAAAGTAATGTTGAAAGGATTGGGTGGTCCATTCGTCTTCTTCAAAGAAGGGAATGTTGTTGTTGATTTCCACATAGGGATCACCCGTATAGGCTGGAATGGTAGCAAGCGTTTCCTCAATATCTTCATGAATCGTTTCGCTATTCTCAAAAGAAGTCAAATAGGGGGCTCGACTACACCCCACTAGACTCAAGCAAAGAGAAAGACTCAACGCAAGGGGCCATTTTAACCAAGCCGAAAAGTGGGAATGAAGGGAAGTTTTCATAAGATCCTCTCACCGCCAAGGGCTGGCGTTTTTCTCATTAATTTTGGTTGGCTAGTTCTTGTTCTTCTTCTTGAATGGCTTGATTTAGATCTTCGACATCCTCTTCGAATTCATCGATATCCACTAAAATCGCCATTTCGCCATCATCATCGTAGACGTGGCAGGGGAAGGGGTGTTCATCGATGGAATCAAAATCAAAGCCAGCATTGCTTGGCATACATTGTGACAACATCAAGGGGGTATCACCAATGTTGATCAAACGACGGCCGATATCAGCTGGAATTTTATGCAACGAGCCTTCTTCGAGTTCTTCACACCAACATTCCCCTTCACGGGATAAAAACATGATCAAGCCATTTCCCTGCATACATAACAAATATTCTTCGGCATTGGGATTGACGTGAAAATGACCTTTGGTGCAAAAGTACTGGTCTTTGACTTGTCCTGGATACAAGGTAATGTGGCCCCAATTGAGATGGCCTTCGCCGGGTGTTGACTCTTTGACCATGTGTTCATAAATGATTGTTTCGGGATCCATATCGGGATCCTCGCGTTTAAAGTAATCGGCATCTTTATAACGCATCACCATTTCCACCAAATTGTTGCCATTGAGGCGTTCTTGCCAGTGATGCGTTAATTCCGATTTCAAAACAGGAATGGTGGACATTTTTTTATTATTTTTCATAGAGTATTATGGAGACCCAATGAGGGAGACCGATTTCTCCTTTCTGTCAACAAATACAAACGATTCAAGAGGCGTGCATTTTTTCGACACCAATTAAACAGGGAGCGTTGAGTTTAAAAGGATGAGCCATACAAAGAACATCCACATTTGGATTGTCTTGAAGCCACTTTAAAATCGTTTCTTTTTCTTCTTGTCCCTGAGGGTGGGGATAAAATACCAAAGCTAAGCGTCCTTTAGGGCGCAAAAGAGAAAGCGTAGCCTGGACGGCTTTTAAAGACGAGTTGACTTGTGTGGCCATCACTTTAGTTTTGGGGTCATAACCAAAATTGAAAATCGCCGCATCGAGCCTTCCTTGTAAAAAAGCNAAGTCCTCACCAATCGCTTCGTGATTTTTTTGAAAAAGGCAAAGCCTAGAGGAGTCGAGTTTTTTTTTGGTTTCTTGTGCTAGTGCAGGTTGCAGCTCATAGGCATAGACGCGATGCACGTTTTGGGCAAGAAAAAAACCCGCATCATGCCCATAGCCTAAGGTGGCATCCAAACACAAAGCTTGGGAATGCAAAGCAGGTTTCAAAAAGGCATGCGAAAGAGTGGTGATCGATTCCATAAAAATTCCTACTCATAAAGAGGCTTTCTTTTTCCATGATAATCCTCTTTTAGATGGGTTTAGAGAAAGACGAATGTGATTTTTGTCTTTCCACTTTTTCTTTCGCTTTTTGATTACACTTCATTCTTTTTGGTCTTTTTACCTTTTTTTATCGTTTTTGCTTTTAAAGGATGAACAGGGCTTTGAAGAAACTCGGCTTCATGGGCCTTAATCCACGCAAGCTGTTCTTTCTTAGAATCAAGTTTTGGCTGTTCAATGACTTCTTTGAGCAATGCATCTAAGCTTTTGGCGATTTGCGCGCCTTGTAAAGTCGTGTTATCGGTAACATCTTGGCCATGAATCTTTAAATCTTTGCGGCTAAAGGGATGCTTATCCTTTTCGGCTTCATAAAAATAGTAAAAGTTTTTTAATTTTTCCAAGCGATCATGTTGGGCATGGGCCATGATGTCACAATATTGCACCACAAAGAGCTTTTGGACCAATTCATCATCTAAGCCATGCCGAACGCGCAGTTTATAGAGGTTGCCTAAACGAGGAGCATAAAACGTATCGTGAAGTTTGATGAGTTTTAAGGCCTCGTCGCTCACTTTTTTGGAAAGTTTTAAGCGTTTGAATGCTTCTCTGGCCAATTCGACTGAACATTCAGGGTGCCCTTTAAAGTGATCATGTCCATCGTAAAATTGATGGGCTTTTATTTTGCCACTATCGTGTAGTAACAAAGCCCAAGCGATGCTGGGATCAAAATAAGGCATGGCTTTTAAAGCATCAAGAGTGTGATGAAAGACATCGGTATAGTGATACACCGAATTTTGCTCCACCTTTTCCATTTGATCGAGTTCTGGTAGCCAGGGCTTTAAGACATCTGTCATATCATCTAAGACTTGTGGCGAAGTCGCCAAAATATCTTGAATTTCTGCAGCGACGCGTTCGGCGGCCAAATGCTCGATAAGCACAGCTTGTTTTTCAATGGCTTCACGAGTCTTTTCTTCCATGTCAAAGCCAAAGCGTCCCATAAAGCGAAAGGCGCGCAAGATACGCAAAGCATCTTCTTGAAAGCGAATATTGGGATCACCAACGGTGCGAATGAGTCCCTTTTTAAGATCGTCTTGGCCATGGAAGGGATCGATGAGTCCCTTATCCATCGACCAAGCCATCGCGTTGATCGTAAAGTCTCGTCTGGCTAAATCTTGGGTGAGATCTTCCACGAATTCCACTTGTTTGGGATGGCGAAAGTCTTCGTACTCGCTTTCCTTGCGAAAGGTGGTCACTTCCGCTTGGGCTCCTTTTTCTAAAACCAAGACTGTGCCATGGGCAATTCCTACAGGAACGGTATGGGTAAACAAGGCTTGAACTTGTTGCGGAGTGGCTGAGGTGGCAATATCAAAATCGTGCGGCCTGCGATCCATCAGGGCATCCCGCACACATCCTCCTACCAATACCGCCTCAAATCCCGCTTGGTGAAGCGTGGTTAAAATCGTTTCAATGCCTTTTGGCAAATCAATGTGTAATGAACTCATGAAATTCTCTCCTTTCCACCACACAAAACAGCGTCTGTGTCGTGGCTCTATTGTAAAGGAAGAAAAAAAATATTACCTCTTGGAAAGTATACGCCCCTAAAAAAGAAGCCTTGATCACTCTGTATAGACAATTATTGATTTTTTGGGCGAAGGATCCATAGAAATACGAAGGAGTGGCGCCTCCATCGACTAAAAAGTCTGTTCCGGTAATGAAAGCTCCTTTGTCGCTCATCAAAAGTTCAGCTACATTAGCCACTTCATCTACAGTGCCTAGACGATGAGTACGGCAGGTGGCAACATGTTTTTGTAGAAGTCTTTTCTTAGTCCATTGAATTCATCTAAAGCAAGCGGAGTCACAGCCAGGCGAAATGGAGTTGAGTCAGGCACCACTTGAAAATATTGAATTTGACGAAATATCATAGAATCTCCCTGCCAGACGAAAAAAAACGCCTTGCCAAAGGCAAGACGTAAAAAACTAAAATACCATTCGCGTGTAAATGGGTTTTGAGGTGTTTTTAATGTCGCGACCCAATTTGGTGTCGCCAAACATGAATTCAATATCCTTATCGCCCGCAATGGGTTTAATGATGCCACTGATGCGAGTAAAGATGCCTGTATCTTTATTTTCAGGATCAACATCCACCAAAATAAACCAAGTGCTTTCTGGGTTTTCGGGATCGCTTTGGGGATTGAGACGCTCTTTTAAATAAATGGCGTTAATTGCAGGTTCATGAAATCCAGAAGAGATTAAAGCGGCTTCCATATCCTGTAAGTTGCCTTCAGGATCGCGTAAAAAGACGCTTTGGCCTGGACCAATGGCTTGTTGGCGCAAAGGGGAACGATACGCTTTAACACAGCCTTCAATGAAATCAGTGGGGAAAGGCACATCGACCCCCGCAGGATCCATGACAATGCCACTGATTTCGCCTTTGGCATTTTGAAGCATGGGCAAGTATTGCTTTAAACCCATAATCAAGCAATTGACGTTTTCATCGCGATCTTTGTACATCTTTTTCACTTCTTCCACACTCGTAAAGAAGGGGAAGAATTTCACACCAGATTCATTGGTTACCACAATGGGGGTAACTTTGGTGTCGGGTGAAAAGATCAGTTTTCCGGTGGCCTCATCCATCATCGGTTTTTTATCCCAACGTGCGGGAATCATAACTTTTGTGTCGATTAAGGCTTGGACGGCTTTGATCACATTTTCATTGCTGTTGTCTTCGCGCATACGCAATAGCGCCGTATGCAAAATGTCATTATTGAATTCTGTATCCATAGTTATTTCTCAGTGCCTCCAATGGCGGCCGAGGCAAATAAGATGGAAGGACTTGCAATGGTGCGCATCTCCCATTTCAAATCATCGCCTACAGCCACAATGTTATTCATCATCTCTAAGAAATTGCCAGCAATGGTGATGAGTGTCAAGGGGCGTCCTTTTTGTCCATTTTCCACTACATAGCCTTTAGCTTGTAAAGAGAAGTTGGTGGACACAAAGTCAATGCCTGCATGCATGCCAGCAAGTTCGGTGATCACGACTCCATTGTCCATGGTTTTTAAAAGCGTGTCAAAGCTGTCCTGTCCAGGAACAATATAAAGGTTCATAGGAGAGACATCCGTGCCACCACCTCCAGATTTAAAGCCATTTCCCGTCGAAGTGGCTCCCATTTTTTTGGCGGAACGCGTATTGTGCAAAATGGTTTCAAATACACCTTTGTCTACCACTACTTTGGTGCGTGTGGGATAGCCTTCATCATCGTAATTGGAAAGAGAAATTGCTTCGGTGTTTTTTGGGTCGTCAATGATGGTGATCTTATCGGAGAAGACTTGTTTTCCTAACGATTGGCTCAAAGGCGAAATTCCCTTTTCAATCAAAGAGCCGGAAAACATAGGCGCAAAAGCACTAAGTAAGGTTGACATCGCTTCATAATTGATGATCACAGGACAAACTTGCGCTTTTAAAGATTTAGCATGAAGTTGGAAAGCCACCTTATCGATCAACTTTTGCACCAAGGCGTCTTGATCCAAATCGTCTAAATTTTCCACGATTTCATACACATACCCATCGCGTAAATCGCCATCGTCTTGCATCGTAATTTGGGCAAAGAGCGCTTGAATACCACTGCTTTCTTGAATATCCACGCCTAAAGAATTGTTCATTTGACTTTGACCAAACCCACTTGTAAAGCCAAGGGAATTCACCATCGTCACGCGCGAATCGGCCGCTAAAAGCTTCTTTTCGAGCGATTGTAAGGTATCTAAAATTTGAGGAACCGCAGGTTCAATCCATTTCCATTTAGATTGCACCATGTCGGTTTCCATAAGAGGAACCAGTTCATCTTTTTCGAATTCCGAAATGAGAAGCGCGGCTTCTTTTAATCCATTGAGCGTTTCATCCATCTTGTCGTCTTCCACTTTTTCTAATGCGGTGGAAACAATCTTGCCATCGATCAAAGCGCGCATAGACGTAGAGATGATTTTAGAAGTCGAAAAGGAATCCATAGTGCCTTCAAACCATTCCACTTCACGAGAACGCTGATGGGATTGGGTGATTTCAAAGCCATCCATGCCTAGTTCTAAAGCGCGATCAATCCATTTTTGTTTATCCATGATTACTCTGTTCCTCCTACAGTAATGGCACTAACACGAATAGCGGGTTGGCCTACGTTAGTAGGGATGCTTCCAGAAATAGATCCACACATGCCTTGGGCTAAATCCAAATCGTCGGACACCATATCAATATTTTGTAAAATCTCCGCTCCATTCCCAATGAGCATGGCTCCAATGACAGGATCGGTAATTTTACCGTCTTCGATCAAATACCCTTCATTAACACCAAAGTTAAATTCGCCCGTATTGGGGTTAACGGATCCACCACCCATGGATTTGCAATAAAGACCAAATTTGATGTCTTTAAAGAGATCCTCTTTTTTATCGGGACCAGGAGCAATGTAGGTATTGCTCATGCGACTTGTCGGTTCGTATTTATACGACTCGCGACGACCACTTCCCGTGGAATCGGTATGCATACGGCGTCCATTGAGGCGATCGACCATATATTGTGTCAACACTCCATCTTTGATGAGTACACGACGCTGTTGCGGATTGCCTTCATCGTCCATGTTTTGCGATCCCCACGCATTTGGAATAGTGCCATCGTCGATCGCGGTCACTTTTTCATTGGCAATCTTTAAGCCTTTGGATTGGCTGAAAACCGATTGATTTTTCGCTACACCTGTAGCTTCCAAAGAATGGCCACACGCTTCATGGAAAATAACTCCACCAAAGCCGTTATCAATGACTACTGGCATCACTCCACTTGGCGCTTTTTTCGCTCGTAAGAGCACTAAAGCCAATCGGGCTGCTTCTTTACCGATTTCTTCTGGCGTATGATCGGTTTCAAATTGTTCTAAGCCTTTTGTGGCTCCTGGAGCGCAAGAACCAGATTGAACGTTATCGGCTTCTTTGGCAAACGCTCCCGCACGCATGCGGCTTCTTTGGCGAATATCGCCTTTAAAGAGTCCATCGCTGTTGGCGATTTGCACTTCTTGATGAATGCTCGATAAGCCCGCAGAAACTTTAAATACGCGCTCATCAACTTCTTGCGCCGCTTTAATGGCTTGGCGAACCATCGCCGTCTTTTGGGCATCACTTACTTCAAAGGGGTCAATTTCAATGGGTGAAATGTTTTCGGCCATCGTTTTCTCATTTAAAACGATCGTTGGCCCTTCTTCTTTTAAGCCAATGGCTCCTCGTAAATCGTTGACAATCTCAGTGAGTGTTTCCATTGTCATATCATCGGTGTAGCCATACACCGAGGAGGTATCCTTATATAAGCGAATTCCCGCACCAGCGCGAACGGAATGATTCACTGTTTCTACATCGTCATTGACGATACCAATGCTAGCGCTTTTGGTATCTTCTTCAAAAATTTCTGCGAAATCTGCTTCTGAACGCATAGCAAGCGTTAAAAGCGTTTCGAGTTGTTCTTTATTGAGCATTGTTTCACCTCGTATTCAAACAAATATTTATTTTATAGAGTTCAAAGTCTAAAGCCATTTGAACGATTTATTCATCCTCTTGATTTTAAAAGAGTTAGATAAATCTAATTGTAGCGAAGAAAGCCCTGTTTTTTGAATAAGATCAAAAATCAAACATTTCTTTTGAAGTAAGCGCTTTTTAAAAAAGAAAAAGTAAAAAAAAATCCTGTCATGACAGGATTTAACTCATATTCATTTTGGTGGACCCTGTAGGACTCGAACCTACGACCAACCGGTTATGAGCCGGGAGCTCTGACCAACTGCGCTAAGGGTCCATTTGGTGGCGGGAGTGAGACTCGAACTCACGACCTTCCGGGTATGAACCGGATGCTCTAGCCAACTAAGCTATCCAGCCAAATGAATAAAAAATGGTCGGGACGACAGGATTTGAACCTGCGACCCCCTGGTCCCAAACCAGGTGCACTACCAAGCTGTGCTACGTCCCGACAAAATTAATAATAATGGCGCGCCCTGCAGGAGTTGAACCCACAACCTTCTGATCCGTAGTCAGACGCTCTATCCAATTGAGCTAAGGGCGCAAGTGCTTAATCATCTTAACAAGAATCTTTCTCAAAAGCAAGTCTTTTTTTATGTTTTTGAATTGATTCGTGATAAGGGAACACGTTTTCTTGTTCCTCAAATAGGATACCTGATTTTAAAGAAAACACAAGTGGAAAATAAATTTTTTTTAGACCTGTCATTTTCCCTTATTATGGCTTACTCGTTTTTCCAAAGAAAATCCATCCATGAAAAGAGCTAACGATTCCTTGAGCTAACTCTTTTCTCCCTTCTTGATTGATCCTTTTTGGGACTGACCTTACTTTGTATTCAATTTTTTTGATGTGAAGCCCATTAATAAAGAGGATCATTCTATATAAGGCTTCACTATAAAGTCATAACTAACTTTGTGATAGACTTCAGTTAAGAAGACTTTTCTCTTTTTCTTAAAGGCATTTCGAATTATTATCCTTTAATTTATTCCTTCTCTTTATTTTAAAGAAAGGCTTATAAAGAAATCCCAAGAAAAAGATAGAAGACTTTTTCTTTCTACAAAGGAGAGTGAATGAAATGAAAGAACTCGTTCTTATCCGCCATGGTGAAAGTGAA
>JAAVAY010000019.1 GCA_014803815.1 Allobaculum sp.
CGGTTTTGTCTTTGCCCCCTACAGCAAGCGCACCATTTCTTTGGAAAAGGCTCAAGAGCTCAAAGCGTATCTCAATCCTGCCATTCAAGCTGTCGGGGTTTTTGTCAATGAAGATCCCAAACGAGTTGCTTCTCTTTTAAATCAAGGTCTCATCGATGTAGCGCAGCTGCATGGACAAGAATCGGCCGACTACCTACAAACTCTACAAAGCTTAACCGATAAGCCGATATGGCAAGCTTTTTCTATACACGATGCCAAAAGTGTCGATCAAGCCTTTCAAAGCAAAGCAGATGTACTCGTCTTGGATGCAGGCGCTGGACAGGGAGAAGTGTTTGACTGGACGCTTTTAGATTCCCTTCCCAGCGATCGCCCTTATTTTTTAGCGGGAGGTCTAGGCCCTCATAATGTTGCTTTAGCCATAGACCATCTGCATCCCTATGGAGTGGATGTAAGTTCCGCTTTGGAAACGAATCATCAAAAAGATCCCGATAAAATGAAAACCTTTGTGCAGGCCATTCAAAAGGCCACACTACAAAAAGGCGAGAAAGCCTAGAAACAGAAAGAGGAAAGAGCACAATGACCAATCCCAAGGGCCGCTTTGGCATTCATGGTGGGCAATATATTCCCGAAACGCTGATGAATGCCATCAACGAATTAGAAGAAGCGTATACCTTTTACAAAAACGATCCCGCCTTTAATGAAGAGTTGACCACTTTACTCAATGAATACGCCAATCGCCCTTCGCGCTTGTATTACGCTAAGAAAATGAGTGAAGATTTAAAAGGAGCGAAAATTTATCTCAAACGTGAAGATTTAAACCACACNGGAGCTCATAAGATCAATAACGTCCTTGGCCAAGCGTTGCTGGCCAAAAAAATGGGAAAAACCCGTTTAATTGCCGAAACAGGAGCTGGACAACATGGTGTCGCCACCGCGACGGCGGCTGCGCTTTTAGGCATGGAGTGTGTCATTTTCATGGGGCAAGAAGATACTATTCGTCAAGCCCTCAATGTATATCGAATGAAGTTATTAGGCGCTGAGGTAATTCCAGTGACGAGTGGGACCGCGACTTTAAAGGATGCGGTATCCGAAGCGATGCGAGAGTGGAGTGGGCGCATTGACGATACCCATTACTGCCTTGGTTCTGTGATGGGGCCTCACCCTTTTCCAACTATTGTCCGCGATTTTCAAGCTGTCATTTCCAAAGAGATCAAAGAGCAAATGCTTGAAAAAGAAGGGCGTTTACCTGATGCGGTGGTGGCTTGTGTGGGTGGAGGATCCAATGCCATTGGCAGCTTCTACCACTTCATCGATGATCCCCAAGTGCAATTGATCGGTTGTGAAGCGGCTGGACGTGGTATTGATACTTTTGAAACCGCGGCGACCATCTCAACTGGAAAACTTGGCATCTTTCATGGGATGAAGTCATATTTTTGCCAAGATGACGATGGGCAAATTGCTCCTGTCTATTCCATTTCTGCGGGTTTGGATTATCCTGGAGTTGGTCCAGAGCATGCCCATCTGCATGACATCAATCGGGCGCAATACGTGGCCATTACCGATGAGGAAGCGGTAGAAGCATTTGAATATTTGGCCAAAACGGAAGGAATTATTCCCGCTATTGAATCGGCACATGCGATTGCTTATGCCATGAAGCTCGCCCCGACGATGGATCCTGAGCAAATTGTAGTGGTGACCGTTTCGGGACGTGGCGACAAAGATTGCGCGGCCATTGCCCGCTATCAAGGAGAGGATTTGTATGAGTAAAATTGCCCAAGCCTTCCAGCATGGTAAAGCGTTCATTCCCTTTGTAACCTGTGGTGATCCCGATTTAGAGACGACCAAAGCCATCGTAAAAGCTGCTGTGGACAATGGAGCGGACTTAATAGAACTCGGTATTCCCTTTTCCGACCCCACGGCTGAAGGCCCTGTCATTCAAGAAGCGAGCTTACGGGCCTTGCAAGGGGGAGTACGCACGGATAAGATTTTTGAGATGGTCAAAGATTTACGCCAAGAAGTCGATGTCCCTATGGTATTTATGACCTATGCCAATGTNGTCTTTTCATATGGAGCCGAAAAGTTTATTTCCACCTGTCAAAAGCTTGGCATCGATGGCTTGATTTTGCCCGATTTGCCTTTTGAAGAAAAAGAGGAATTTTTGCCCCTTTGTCAAAAATACGATGTCGATTTAATTTCGCTCATTGCGCCCACTTCAGCCAATCGAGTAGCGAAGATCGCCAAAGAAGCGGATGGCTTTCTCTACATCGTTTCAAGCCTTGGAGTCACAGGGATGCGCAGTGAGATTAAAACGGATCTCGCGGCTTTGGTCCAAATCGTGCGTGAAAACACCGATATTCCCTGCGCTATTGGATTTGGGATCTCTAATCCCAAACAAGCCCAAGAAATGGCTCGCTTTTCGGATGGAGCCATTGTTGGCTCTGCGATTGTCAAACTCATCGCAGAGTATAAAAAAGAGTCCCCTTCAGTTGTTGGAGAGTATGTAAAAACTATGAAAGAGGCTTTAGAGGCCATCGAGGCTTAAAAATTAAAGGAACACCAGCGCAAAGAGATGAACCTTTATGGGCTCATACCTTTTTGCGCCTTTTGTGCGTTTTAAACGGTTGAGTTCAGGCTCAAAGAAAAGCCAAAAGAATCTTGATCAAAAACGTTTGAAGTTCATCTTCTCTTTGAAAGCGCCTCTATTTTTCGATTTCTTCTCCATAGGAATTGGAAAGCGTAGGGAAGTATGGGAAAATAACTTGTTTCATTTCATATTAAGTTGAGCTAAGAATCTTCCAAATTTTGAAAAATCACATTCTTTTGTATAGGAAAGGAGGGAGTTTCTATGCGAATCGCGCTTGTAACCGATACCTACTTGCCCGATATTAATGGTGTGGTGAGTTCCACAGTGACGTTAAAACATGCGCTTGAAAAAGTGGGCCACACGGTGTTTGTAATTACCAATCATGCGGGGGCCCGTATTGAATTTAAAGATGGAATTTTACGATTGCCAGGCATTACGTTGAAGGGATTGTATGGCTATAAACTGAGTTCCCCATTTAATATGGGGGCCTCTTCCTATATTGAAGAGATGAATTTGGATGTCATTCACCTCCAAACCAATTTTGGAGTGGGCCTTTATGGACAATACATAGCCAGATCTTTAAATATTCCTTTAGTCGATACGTACCATACGATGTATACCGACTACACTCACTACATTAATCCGCGTGGGTTTAACAGTTTTGATCGCTTTTCTAAAGACGCTATTAAAGCGGCGAGTCGGGCAGTATGCAATAACGTCCAAGCCGTCGTCGCCCCCTCAATCAAAACAAGAGAGGCTCTCATCGACTACGGAGTGCTTGCCCCGATTTATGTTGTCCCCACAGGACTCGATTTGGAAAAATTTTCCCAAGCGAGTCAAGACGATCCAGAAGTCCAAGCCATTCGAGCGCGGGTGAGTGAGGATCCAGAAGCGACGATTTTAGTCTTTATCGGCCGTCTTGCCAAGGAAAAGTCACTTGAAATTCCCATTGCGGCTATCGCCGCTAATGACGATCCCCATCTTCACTTAACTATTGTTGGAGGCGGACCCGATGAAGATTTCTACAAAGATTTGACTAAAACTTTAAACGTGCAAGATCGCGTTCACTTTTTAGGAACGGCGAAACCCGAAGAAATCGCCAAATACTACAAAGCCTTTGATGCTTTTGTGTCCGCTTCGCTTTCTGAAACGCAAGGGATGACCTATTTAGAAGCCATGGCGGCTGAACGGATGGTGTTTGGTCGCCGAGATGAAGTTCTCGATAACTTATTGGAAGAAAATATCACGGGCTTTTACTTTGATTCTCTAGAAGAACTCAATGAAAAAATTGCCCTCTTTCAAAGCTTAAGTCCTCAGCAACGGCAAGAAGCGGGCTTAGCTTGTGCCAGTAAAATTCGCCCCTTTACCTCGGATAGCTTTGCCTATTCCATGGAGCGGGTGTACGAGCACGCGATTGAAGACTACTCCCACACATATGTAGTCGAACGCATTCAATATTCTGGTAATTTTGTCTTTTTAACTTTATCAGTCAATTCTTCTAAGGAAGACACCAAGCTTTTAATGCCTTTGGAAGACTTTTGGGAGCTTAAGATTTCGCTTCAAACGAAATTGGATGCCTATATGGTGCGCTCCCATCTCGATTTGCAGGATTTTTATTGGTGTATGTATAAAACCGAACAACGACTTGCTTCGCGCGATATGACCCATAAACAAGTCATTGATTATTGTGTACACAAATTAGAAGCGCCGCTTCCTGTGGCCACCCAATGTGCCGATGAGTTGACTAGTCTAGGACGGATTAATGATCGCCAATATGCCTTAGAAAAGGCGGATTATTATCACTCCATCGGCTCAAGTAAACGCCAAATTGAACAAAAGCTATATAAAGCTGGTCTTTCGCAAGAGTTGATTCAGGAAGCGTGTCAAGAACTCTCGGCGGATCAAGAGCGCACCAATGCCAAACAACTCGCTAAGCGCTTGGCCAAATCGCTCAAAACTAAATCTGCGCGCTATAAACGCCAAGATATCGTCAATAAGCTGATGGGATATGGCTATTCCCTTGAAGCCGCCAAAGAAGCTGCAGAAGAATTGCGCTTTGGTGAAGATCACGATTTGGCTGCCTTGCATGATGCCTATGAAAAAGCTAGACGCATGTATGCGGGAAAACCGGAACGAGAACGTTTGCGTAAAATGCGGGCCTATTGTCTTCGGCAAGGCTTTGCGGGAGCGGACATCGATGAACTGTTTGCGCAAGAAGCGTTGGAAGTGCATAAAGAGGAAGAAATCACCATTTTAGAGCCAGAAAACGCAATAGAATAAGAATCTGATCTTTCAATGATTTTCTTTTCCCGTTTGATTAGAACAATGGATAAACAACAGTTCAAAAAAGAATTTCAACAAGAAAGGTCAAAAAGAAGGAAAAAATTTGGAGTTAAGGAAAGGAGCATTCGGGCTTCCTTCTATGGTTGCATAGGACTCCAGCCCGAAATGGAATGATTGAAGATTTAAAAGAAGAAGGGAAAGTCGTCTTGACGTGTTTGATCACCAAAGCGGATATTGGGCGCACTCCAAAAAATGCCCCTTATTTATCCCTATGGTTAGAAGATTCAACAGGCGTTTTGGATGCGAAGTATTGGAATTTGAACGAGGAACAAGCCAAATTATACAAGCCTGGCATGATTGTGGAAGTGGTTGGCGATTTGATGCGCTATCGCAACGCTTGGCAATTGCGGGTCCGCTCTATTGAAGAAGTTGAAGGAGGCGATCCGACTGAATATGTGCGTTCGGCTCCTTTAACACGCCAAGAAATGGAAACCCAAATCAACGCCCTGATCGAAGACATGAAAAACCCTACCATTAAAGAGGTCACTAAGGAATTGCTCGAACTCAAAAAACAGGATTATTATACCTATCCCGCTGCAGTGCGAAATCATCACAATTTTCCTGGAGGCTTAGCTTGGCATTCCTTATCCATGGCTAAGCTGGCCAAAGAGGTGCTAGGCCAATATCCTTGGTTAGATTATGATTTATTGATTGCGGGAACCATTTTACATGACCTCGCCAAAACGGAAGAGTATTCTAGGGCCATCTTGCCAGAGTATACCCCTGTAGGCAATTTGCTAGGCCATATCTCCATTGGAACGGCCCTCATCGATCGCGTTGCGGTCGCTTTAGATGTTGAAAACAGTGAAGAAGTCATGTTATTGAAACATATGGTCTTAAGCCATCATGGAAAACATGAGTTTGGCTCCCCTGTTTTGCCTATGATTCCAGAAGCCGAAGTGTTAACACTTTTAGATAACTTGGATTCGCGCTTGTTTATGATTCATCAAATGTTGGAAACAGTAGAACCAGGTTGTTTTGGTCCGCGCAACTTTGCTCTCGATAACCGCATGTTTTATCGTAAGACGTGGGAAAAGGATTCCATTCCACTCAAGACAAAAGAGGATATCGAGTAACGAGAATCTCTTTTAGTCTACCTTATCCTTTCTCATTTTTAGACGGTAAGGTATTTTGAACACGAAGAACCTATGAAAGCTTGTCAATGGTGTTTATTGGCAAGCTTTATGTCGTTTTGTCAAAGAAAGGAGTTTTATATGAAAGTAGGATTTGTTTCCCTTGGCTGTTCCAAAAATCTTGTCGATTCCGAGCAGATCATGGGGATGTTAAAAGAAGCAGGCCACGCTCTTGTTTCCAATCCTCGCCAAGCGGATGCCATTGTGATCAATACTTGTGGCTTTATTAATCCCGCCAAAGAAGAAAGCATCAACACCATCTTTGAAATGAGTCGTTATGCCAACAAGATCATTGTAGTGGGTTGTTTAGCGGAGCGTTATGAAGAGGCTTTGCGCACTGAGATTCCAGAAATCAGTGCGGTGGTTCCCATTCATGATTACGATAAACTTCCAAGTATCCTCAAAGACCTCTTAGAACAGGATGATGAAGTGCCCTATTATAATGGGCTGCGCACCATCTCGGGCAACCCTTGGAGCGCCTATTTAAAGATTAGTGATGGTTGTTCCAACCATTGTGCCTTTTGTGCAATTCCGTTGATTCGAAAGGAACAAAACAGTAAACTGATACCAGAAATTTTGGAAGAAGCACGCCTTTTGGCCGACATGGGTGTCAAAGAATTGACCTTAATTGCTCAAGATACCACTAAATATGGCTTGGATCGCTATGATCAATTGATGCTTGCCTCCCTTTTAAAAGAGCTTGAATCCGTAGAAGGCCTGCATTGGATTCGTATTTTGTACATGTATCCCGATGAAATCGAAGAAGAGCTTCTTCAAGCGATGCAACAGAGTACAAAAGTCGTTCCCTACTTTGACATTCCCATGCAGCATGCCTCCAATCGGCTTTTAAAGAAGATGAATCGCCGGGGGACCAAAGAGGATGTCAAAGCCCTAACACAAACCATTCGGGAGCGATTCCCCAATGCAGTGTTGCGAACGACCATCATCACTGGCTTTCCTTCGGAAACGGAAGAAGACTTTGAGGAATTGATGGACTTCATTCAAGAGATCAAGTGGGATCGCCTTGGCGGATTTGTCTACTCCAAAGAAGAAGATACACCGGCAAGCTTTTTTCCACCCGAATTGGATGTCGATCCCGAGGTGGCAGCTGATCGCTTAGCGCGATTAATGGCCGTCCAAAAGGAGATCAGTTACCAATCCAATCAACAAAAGATTGGTCAAACTCTAGAGGTCTTAGTGGAAGATTATGATCCCATTGCCCATCTCTATCACGGTCGTTCGGCCGGGGATGCGCCTGACGAAGTGGATGGACAAGTCATCTTTTCCTCTTCTCGTCCTTTAGAGAGGGGAACTTTTGTTCCTGTTCAAATTGACGACGCTTCCCAATACGATTTGTATGGACAAGTAGCATAGTCCTGAAATAAGGAGAATGACGATGACGAAAGCTGAACTCATCGACGCTTTACAAACGGCTGTAGGCGGTAGTGCTTATGGTGATGCGCTCATTGCGGAAGCCAATGCGACGTATGGCGATGAAGATAAAAAATACGGCCAAAACATGAAAGACCGTATTGATGAAAAATTAGGTCTTTTGAAGGCCTATGCCAAAATTCATGAGCATGAAGGCGAAAGCGAAAAAGCCAAAGTCGAAGAGGAAAAAGTGGCCATTTTAGAAAAGGCGTTAGCTGCAATTGAAAATTTAAAATAATTTGTGGTCAAAATAAATTTCTAAAAGCATAGCACTTGAATCCTTTTTATCCCAAAGCTATAGTAATTCCATAAACAGGCTTGTCTTGAAAACTCTTTTTCCTTTGTACAAGCTTGTCTTTCTTTTGGATGTTTCCAATCCAAAAATGTGTCCTTTTACAAGCCTTGGCTTGTAAAATAAAACCGACTTCAAGTCGGATAAGGAGAAACTACTANGACTAAAGCTGAATTCGAAGCAAAATNAGCTGGTATCGTAGGCGATTGCGCTTATGGTAAAGAAGTTGCAGCTGATCTCGTTGCTCATTTTGACGAAACAGGTAAATACGCTCAGACTGCAAAAGATCGTCTTGATGAAATGATCGGTGAAATCAAACACTGGGAAAACAAACACGTTGAAGAAGGCGATTACGCTAAAGCATCTGTTGAAGCTAAAAAACTTTCTTGCCTTTACAAGATCGTTGACGGCTTGAAGTAGAAATATCATCACTCCAAACCTCTAAAAGGGCAGGGCAAGTAGTGCCCTGCCCTTTTTTAGAAAGGCAGGAAACGGATGTTTCTATTTGGGGATTTGCAACCGTGCACTGCTCTTGAACCCGTCATCTTTTCCGATACTACAACCTTGATTTTGGTGTCTATGCCGGGTATGGAATCTTTACGCGAGAAGTTTTACTTTATGGATACAGATAGTTGCTTTTGGCCTTTGATGGCTTTGATCTATCGCATGCCCATCTTAAATAAGGAAGATAAGCTGAAGCTGTTGCAACAAAATCATCTTGGCATTTGGTCGATCATCAAATCCTGCTTACGGTATAAAAGTCGAGACGATACTCTTGAGGATATCGTCTTAAATGACATGCAGCCTTTTTTAGCCCACTATCCAAACATCAAGCGCATTCTTTGTACGAGTCATGAAGCGATGCGTCTATTGCAAGAAGCCGATCCAAAAGCGGCTTTACTGGCTAGTTATGTTCCAACTCCTTCAAAATACGATTTATGGTTTGAATCGGTCGAAAAATTAGTGCCTGAATACAAAAAAGCACTGGGTCTTGTTTCCTAATCTTTGTTTTCGAGTGGCGATTTTCAAGTCGCCACTTTTTTTAGTGAATTCATATCCAAAGAAAATAAGGACAAATCTAATTGGATTGATCCTTAAGTTTTTTTGAAGGCGTCCAAATTTTAGAACAGTGTGTCTTTTTAAGGCTTTATTCGACCTTATCTATTCCTTTTTGATTAAAAAAGTAAAAGAATAAAGCAATTGGATTCCATTCCTTTTGATAAGATAACTCAAATAAAGATAACTGAATCAAAATGGTCCAAAAACGAGATGAATTTAAGCTAAAAGAAGTTCAATTTGAGAAAAATAGATCTTTTTAGAATGGAATGAATTCAATTTATGAGACTATTCAAGAAAAAAAGAGCCTGCTTGTGCAAACTCTTTACATAAAGAAGATTAAGCCACTCTCTTCGCTTTGTTTTCCAAGTGATCCGCATGCCATAAGTCTACAAACACTCCACCAAGAGGAATGAGAGCAAACCATAATGCTTTTCCACCTAAGATATGGCCTAAAAAAGCAGCCACAATCGCTCCTGCTATAAAGATCAAAATCATGCTCAAAGTCATCGTGAGATATTGAGCTTCTTTAAAGGAATGCCCATCATGGCACCATTTGACAAAATGGATTCCCAGTTGGCGAATATGGTTAGTACAAAAAACTGTAGCCATCGGCATTCCTCGTGTCGTACGGAAGGTGGCGTACTGTAAAGCTGCAATGAAGTTAATGGCCACTTGTGTGATTTGAAAAGGCCAAGAATCAGGTATTGCTCCTAGAATCAGGACGGATAACATTTCAAAGCCAATTAAAATGGTTTCCCATCGAATTTGGGACTTATACAGCCAATGAGGAAGAGCTTCAGCCATCGCGGATCCTAAAAAGTAGGCTGTGAAGGGAATTAAATAATAGGCCGCTTTCATCCAAAGCCCACTGCTCAAGGCAATAGCCATGAGAACCAAGTTAGCGGTTTGAGCATTACAAAAAACTCCGCCTCGCACGGTATAGGTATAGGCCCCATAAAATCCACCAATAAACATCATCGCCAAAAAGATATGGCGACGTTCGCATTCAAGAAAGTGTCTAGATNNCTCTTCCATAAACTTTATCCCTTCTTTTTTCTCTGAGTTTTTATGGCTCTGTTATAGACCTCAACGAAAAAAATCCGAACTTAAATGCTAAAGAAGAAATAAAAATCCGAAAAAATATAAGATTTAAATCCAAATTACGATAGAATAAAATTTTTCTCGTCTTTTATAAAGAGAAACATGAAAGCCTTTTTTNAATTGAATGGTTGGATTGAGAAACATCTTAAAGCAAGATTTGAAATGAGAAAGGAGAGTTGGCTTTTTAAAATTGAAAAGCCAATATAAAATTAAAATGACGATGAAACTGTATTGGGCAAAAACCAATCCAAATGCGATTTTACCAAGCAAAAGAGCAGAAGACTCTGGGTATGATTTGTATCCTTGCTTTGAAGAGGATTATTTGGAAATCTTACCTCTTCNTACCGTTCNTGTTCCTNTAGGTGNCGCTTCTGCTTTTGATNCCCAATACGTGATTTTTATTAAAGAGCGTGGAAGCACAGGGTCTAAAGGGTTAGCAGCCCGTGCCGGTGTTATGGATTCAGGGTATCGTGGAGAATATTTTATTCCCATCACCAATGTCAACGATAAACCTTTACGTATCATTAAAAAGGAAGCTTTTGAATCTTTAAGTGAGGCCGAGAAGGCAGTCTTTATTGCTTATCCTTATGAAAAAGCGTGCGCTCAAGCTGTATTGCTTCAAAAACCAGAAGTGGAGTGCGAAGAGCTTTCTTGGGAAGAATTAAAAGCCATTCCTTCTTTACGGAGTGAAGGTCGTCTTGGAAGCAGTGGCAAATAACACATAAAGGAGACATAGACAGTAAAGATAGGCAGAGTCCATCTGCAGAAGGTTAGCGTATGATTATTTTTGGAACCGACTTCGATGATACACTCTTTTTTCATGATGGTCGTGGAGTTCGTGAGATCGATATTGAAGCGATTAAACGCTTTAAAGAAGCTGGATATCAATTTGGCTTAGTTAGTGGGCGCGGTCGAGTGATGTGGCCACAAACACAAGCGCAAATTCAGGATAAGGTGGATTTTGATTTCAAAATTTACTCGAATGGGGCTTGTATTTGTGATAAAGATAACAATATTTTGTGGGAAACCTTTTTACCCGAAGAACTCGTCGTAGAAATTTGGAATAAGGCCAAAGGAGCCAACGTGGATTTAATTTTACACGGACAAGACTCCATGCTTTTTAGTAATGAAACCTATGGCATTAAAGGGCGAAACGTTAAAAGTCTCGAGGATTTTGATCCGGCTCATATTTCAGCGATGTCTTTTGATCATCACACTCCTCAAGGAGAAAAATTTTACAAACAGTTTGCGGGTCGAGACGATTTTGTCTTAGTGACCAATTCCCAATTTGCTGATTTCAATCCTAAAGGTGTTTCCAAAGGGGCGGCTCTTAATCGTTTGGCTCATGAGATGCAAACTCAAAACGCTTTGAGTGTAGCCATTGGAGATTCCTATAACGATTTGACCATGCTTAAAGAAGCGGATATTTCCTTTACCTTTCCTACTTCTCCTCAAGAAGTTTTGGATGTAGCCGATTATCAAGTCGATGGTATTCATGAGGCTGTGGATCAGATTTTGGCTCAAGAAGGAAAACTGAGTACCTAAGTAAGATCGATAAAAACACCAAAAAAGGACGTGTAAGCACGTCCCTTTTTTTTAGAAAGTTAAGCTTCTTTAGCCGATTCGCACCATTCATTCGAAGTTTCTACTCCAGGAACTTCAATGGCTAAATGAGAGAACCAAGAATCATCAGCCGCCCCATGCCAATGTTTCACATTCGCGGGAATTTCAATGATGGTTCCGGGAGTCATTTCGATTGGATCTTTTCCCCATTCCTGATACCAACCGCGGCCACCAACGCACACTAAAACTTGTCCTCCCCCTTCTTTAGCGTGATGAATATGCCAATGATTGCGACATCCCGGTTCAAAGGTGACGTTAAAAACAGGTAAATTGCCTTCTCCTACTGGAGCAAGGTAACTGTTTCCATCAAAGTATTGAGCAAAGGCCGTATTTGGATCTCCAATGGGATAATCAATGGTTTTGGCATATTCTTCAAGAGTTTGGGGAACATCAAAAATCTCTTTTCCCATATTGAAAACGGCCCAAGCCATAGGCCATCCACTATAAAAACCACCTTGGGTGACTAAGGCTACAAATTCATTCCTCGTCAGGCCGTTTTCTTTGGCAAAGCGTAGATGATGAACCAAAGAACTATCGGCTAATCCGCGTCCCATAAAGGTAGCAATGACCAGCATTGAGCGTTGTTTTGGAGTGAGAGCTTCGTTATTCCACACTTCACCAAACAAAATATCATCGTTATAGCGGGCAAAATCAGGGGCAAATGTACCTAGAGCGTTGCGTCCAGCAGTTTGGACGATCGGATCTTTTTTCATAAAAATATATTCAAGCCACAGAGAAACTTTGACTTTTCCTTTCTAAATGTGAAGTGAATTAATCCAGCTTTGAAGCTGAGCATCGGTAGTAGAAGAAGAGATACGCAATCCAGGAAGCCAAGTTACTTGCGGAAAAGCCTCTTTAAGCTTTTTTTCACAGCCTTGGATCGACGTTCCCCCAGAAGTACAAAAAGGAACAATGGAAATGTTTTTCAAAGATAAACCCGCTAAGAAAGAATCTATAATCTTAGGAGCGGAATACCACCAAACAGGAAAGCCGATAAATAAAGTCGTTATCCCCGTTAAGTCTGGCCATTGGGCAATCTCAACGGGAACATTTGACGTTTTTACTTCTAGAGATGTTCGACTATTGGCATCCATCCAATTTAAATCGGCGGATGTGTAAGGAATTTTTGGTTGAATTTCAAATAGGGGAGCTTGAAGTTGCAGCGCAATTCTTTTCGCTGCTCGGGCAGTCACACCACTAGCGGAAAAATAAACTACAAGAATAGACATCCTATCCTTCTTTCTAAGAGAGAAAAACAATTTGACACTTTGTCATTAGATTCATTCTTAGTATGAAAGCGATTTCTATTAATGTCTAATGCTAATAACGAAAGATTAATTATTCAATAATTAAATAATCTTATTCAGGAAAGCCACATAAAAAGCCCCCTTCTTAAATGAAGAAAGGGACTTATGATCGTTTCATTATTTCAAAATTTCAAACTTTGAAATAAAGTTTTTGCATCCAA
>JAAVAY010000020.1 GCA_014803815.1 Allobaculum sp.
TCCTTGCAAACCTTGGCAATATAGCCCGTTCCGGTGGCATTGACGGCTTCCACGGTTTCAAACAGTTCGGGTTCTTCGGCTTTATCGACCGCCGTCCAGGCGGCGCAATGCACTACGGCATCGTAATTGCCGCGGGAGATGACTTGTTCGACTTGGCTGCGGTTGGTGATGTCCATTTCGGCGACGTCTACGCCAACCGCATCGATGCTCCGCTTTTTGGCTTCTAAGATGACATCGTGGCCGAGTTGGCCTTGGTTGCCTGTGACTAAAATTTTCATGAGATCGTTCCTTTATTGCTTTGCGCGGCCTTTGTTGACGTACATGTCTTGGAAATAGTTTTGATAGTCGCCACTTAAGATGTTTTTCCACCAATCTTCGTTGTCCAAATACCACTGGATGGTTTTGGCGATGCCACTATCAAAGTTTTCTTCGGGCACCCAACCGAGTTCATTTTCGAGTTTAGCGGGGTCAATCGCATAGCGGCGATCGTGTCCTTTGCGATCGCTGACGAAAGTGATCAAACTTTCGGGCTTATTGAGTGCAGCCAAAATAGTCTGAACGACTTCCAAGTTGGATTTTTCGTTGTGACCGCCGATGTTGTACACTTCGCCCTCTTTTCCATTGCGGATGATGAGGTCGATGGCTTTGCAGTGATCGAGCACATAGAGCCAATCGCGCACGTTGGCCCCATCGCCATACACTGGCAAACTCTCATCGGCTAAGGCACGAGCAATCATGAGAGGGATGAGCTTTTCAGGGAAGTGATACGGCCCATAGTTGTTGGAGCAGCGCGAAATGGTCGTGGGTAAGCCATACGTTCTGTGATAGGCTTGCACGAATAAATCGGCGGCCGCTTTGCTGGAAGAATAGGGGGAGCTTGTATGCAATGGGGTCTCTTCGGTGAAAAATAAATCGGGACGATCTAAGGGTAGATCGCCATACACCTCATCGGTGGAGACTTGGTGATAGCGCTTCACACCATATTCTTTGGCGGCATCAAGCAGGGTTGTGGTGCCCATGACGTTGGTTTTAACGAAGATTTCGGGATCTTCAATGGAGCGGTCGACATGGCTTTCGGCCGCAAAGTTGACCACGACATCGGGACGCTCTTTTTCAAAGAGATCAAAGATGAATTTTCGATCGGCGATGTCGCCTTTGATGAATTTGTAGTTGGGTTTGTCTTCGACTTCCTTGAGATTTTCAAGGTTGCCTGCATACGTCAAGGCATCCAAATTGATGATTTCATCTTCAGGATAGGCATTGACCATATAATTGACAAAGTTGGAGCCAATGAAGCCAGCTCCACCAGTAACCAAAATTTTCATACTATCTCCTTTTCACATCTATATCTTTTTTCTTTGGAGTTTAGTCTTCTTGATAAACGAATTGATTGTCGGCCTCTTCAAAGACGGGGGAAACTTTATCCTTGTCGGATAAAACGGGAGTCCGCCCCTCTAATAAGGTGCCCCAATCCACCGCAATGGTCGGATCGTCATAGCGAATGGAGCCTTCGGAGTCTTTGTTGTAGACGTTATCGACTTTGTAGCGGAATTCGACATCGGGAGTCAAGGTCAAAAAGCCATGGGCAAATCCGCGCGGAATGAAAAACTGCCGATGATTGTCCTCGGAGAGTTCACACGATACCCATTTGCCATAGGTTGGACTGCCCTTGCGAATGTCCACGGCGACATCGATGACGCGCCCTTTGGTGCAGCTGACCAGTTTGGATTGGGCATAGGGTGGGTTTTGAAAGTGCAAGCCGCGAAGGGTGCCTTCTTGAGCGGAAAAGGACATGTTGTCCTGCACAAATTCCATATCGATGCCAAGCTTAGCGTATTTGGGCTTGGAATACGTTTCACTAAAGTAGCCGCGATGATCGCCAAACACATCGGTGTCAATGATCAGCACGCCTGGAATTTCAGTTGGGGTAACTTTCATATTGATTCCTTTCTAAAAAGGACAAGGCCTTAATTTCAAATAATAAGCGACTCAAAACCGTTATGCAAACAATGCGCAGGAAGCCCCTGCGCATCAATACACTTTCACTCGGTTATGAGTCGTCCATTAGGAGTTGGAACGCTTATCGATATACTTGCGATCGATGAGTTTTTTTAGATACGTCCCATATTGGTTTTTCTTGTAAATCTCATACGCTTCGTTGAGCTTTTCGAGATTGATCCAGCCTTGGCGAAAGGCGATTTCTTCCAAGCAAGCGATCTTGCGGTGTTGATGCTCTTCGACGGTTTTGACAAAGTTGGTGGCATCGACGAGCGATTCATGCGTTCCGGTATCCAACCACGTAAAGCCATCCCCTAAAAGGGTGACGTTGAGATTTCCCTGATCGAGGTAGATGCGGTTTAGATCGGTGATTTCAAGCTCTCCTCGGGCGGAGGGTTTTAAAGACTTGGCGAGTTTAACGACATCGTTGTCGTAAAAATACAGACCGGTGACGGCATAGTTGGATTTGGGCTCAGCGGGTTTTTCCTCTAAGGAGATGGCTTTGCCCTCCTCATCAAATTCCACCACGCCAAAGCGCTCGGGATCTTCGACGTAATAGCCAAAGACGGTAGCCCCTTCTTGGCGATTGGCGGCTTCCACTAAGCGTTTGGATAAGCCATGGCCATGGAAGATGTTGTCGCCCAAAATCATGGCGACGGAATCATCGCCGATAAATTCATCGCCTAAGATGAAGGCTTGCGCTAAGCCATCGGGAGAAGGTTGGACTTTGTAGGTGAGTTCTAAGCCAAATTGATGGCCATCCCCTAAAAGCTCTTCAAAGCGAGGGGTATCTTCGGGAGTCGAAATGATCATGATCTCGCGAATACCGGCTTCCATCAAAATGGACATGGGATAGTAGATCATGGGTTTATCAAAGACGGGCAAGAGTTGCTTGCTGGTGACTTTGGTCAAAGGATAAAGACGGGTGCCAGAGCCCCCGGCTAAAATGATGCCTTTCATACGCGAGGCGGGTTGGAGAGAAGACCCGCACCTTCCTTTCTCTTTCTCCATAAAATGTGAGCTTATCCATAAATATAGTAGCGCGCCTAAAACAAGGGAATCCATTCCAAGCTTTAAGCAAACTGGAATGAAAAGAAGTAAAAGTTAGAAACATGGTCTAGAGATCGTCTACGTTTCGATAGAATGGATGGAATGGAATGGAATGAGAGCCAACAAGGGCAGCTCAAGTCAAAGATTCAAAAAATCAAAGATTTTTCTTGTGGTCTAGGGGACGGTCTTGCAAAGCTTTGACGATTTGTAGGCGCCAGCGCAACTGCTTGGATAGACTGGCGGGATGAAGGGAACTCGCATTGTTTTCGTGACGGCGATAGTAGATCAAGGGGTCTTTTAAAAACAAGACGTCTCCTTTGCGCAAGGCTTGAAGGCCTAAAAATTGATCGTGCATGGGAATGAGCGGAAAGGGCAGGGATTGCTCAATGATCTCTTTGCGAATGGCCATGCAACAACCGATAAAGCTATTTCGCACTAAGTTTTGTAAAAAGCCCTTTTGGCTATGATGGTAGTCCATAAACGAGGAAGCGATAGGCTTTAAATTGGCATCGCAAACAATGGCATCGTGTACAACCGCTTGAAGCTTGGGATTGTCTATAAAGGCTTGGCGTAAGCGATCGAGTTTGTGATCAAACCACACATCATCTTGATCGCACAAGACGACGATGTCATTTTTGATTTGACTTAAGGCGTGTTCAAAGTTTTTGACGACGCCTTGGCCTGGTCCTTGTAACAAAGTGAGGTGAGCGGGTTGGTCTTGATGGGCTTGAATGAACTCTAAGAGCATGGCTTGGGTTTGATCGGTGGAGGGATCAAGGCTGATGATGAGTTCATCTTCCTTTTGAAGTTGGGGAAGAATGCTTTGAAGCTGTTGAGAAATATAGGCTTGACCATTGTAAGCCGCTAACACGATGGAAATTGACGTTTGGCCTACATTTGTCTTAGCGTTGCCGGAGAACGTTGTCATCATATAGAATTTTTAGCTTTTTCTTGTACTGTGTGCAAAATCTGCCCCTTTGTCTGTCGTGGTAGAGGTTTTTGTGGTTTTAAGGCCTGTGGCAAGACAACTTTTAAATCCATGCCAAGCGTTTTCCAAAGTCCAGGAATTTTCGAAGTAAAGATCAACCAGAAAAGGGAGACGTAGTTGAGATCGCGCATGGCTTCGTAGCGCTTGCGATACACTTCAAAAATGCGATCCATTTCCACTTGTTCGTTTGGAGCGTAAAAGAGAACTTGGCTCAAATACGACAGGGATTGTTTTTCCAAAAAGTCTTGGTGGGCTCCTTCTAGGCGGCTGTAGTAGGTCTTGCGCCGGCTGAGACCTAGCGTGTTATGGGGATGTTGGCGATAATCGATGAGCGCCTCATCTAAATAAGCTAAGCTTTTTTGTCTTTGATTTGGGGCTGGTTTACGCAACGTCGCTAGGGCACACAAAGCCCAATCGTGGGGCAGATCGATGTCATCGGCGTGTTTGAGATAGTCTTTGACCAAGCTTTGTTTCACCGCTAGCGTGCAGCCAGGGGCAAAATTGTGGACGCGTACATCGTGAAAGCTCATGTAGGTCAAACTTTGCGTGATGGGATAGGGAATTAAGTTGTGATTGGCTTTTTGCGAATCGCTAGGCATATCCAACGAGGCATCCTCTTGGTCGATGAGATCAAAGGAAGAGGCGAGCGCTAGAAGATCATCATTTTGTTCAAAAATTTCACTCATGCGCTTGGTTTTGTTGGAATGCCACACATCATCGTGATCGCATAAAAAGACGATGTCCTTGGTCGTAGCGCCTAGCGCTTTGACAAAGGAGCGCACAAAACCAGCGTTTTTCCTTTGGGGCAAGACTTTCCAATGCCACAAGTGGTGTTCTCTGATGTAGTTTTTTAAAAACGCAACGGTCTCGTTGGTGGAGGCATCATCGACAATGATCACTTCATCAAAGGGGCGCTCTTGCAAGCGCAAAGAATCGAGTTGTTTTTGTAAAAAAGTGGGATTGGAATTGTATGTGGTCATGGCACAGCTGATTTGCATAACATCCCTCCTCACCTTGTTTCCCGTTTAGTCTAACAGGCTTTCAAGCCTTTGGTTCCTTCTTTCCAAGAAAAAAGCGCCTGATGGCGCNATNTTTTACTCTTGTAAGGTTTCNAGTAACCGTTCTTCAAAGGCATCNGGGGAAAAGACNGTGTCATAGAGCGCTTTGGCGTTTTGGCGCATGCGCAGATGTTGCAACGGTTTGAGATGAACGAGCTTGTTGACTGTATAGGGAATGTCATCGCGACGTATGTTTAATCCACAAAAGGCTTCCTCAATCCACGTGTGCAAATCCCCCTCTAAGGAGTTGATGATGGGCAAGCCGCCTTTTAAATAGTCAAGCGACTTCATGGAAAGACCGACCATGACGGTTTCCTTCATGATGTTTAAGCCAAAGTGACACGAAGAAAACACCGCCTGTTTGGCTTGGGCATCGTAGAGATTGCCATGATCCACGATGGGACACACTTGGCTTAGACGCTCAATCATCTCCGCTTTTTTTTCTCCGCTCGCAATGAGATGCAGCTTGACTGGAATTAGGGTCGTGAGTTCCTTTAAAAAGGCTTCAATCCAATCGAGATCGATGATGTTGTTGACAGAGCCAAGGTAGCAAAGCGCCAAGTGATCGGTTGGAAGAGTGGGCACATCCTTGGTGGCTTCATCGGACAAAGTCCAATACAGTACATCCGCCTGAACACCCGTTTGCGCTTCGAGTTGATCGGCGAATAATCCGCATTCGGCAAAGACGTAATCCGCTTTAGCCAAATGCGCATTGCGTAAGTTTTTCCACACCTGGGCAGGAGGCGTTTTTTGAAACCAATCCCCTACGGGCAAGGATTCCGGCCACATGTCGATGACATCAAAACATAACGTGATGTCGGGATGGCTTTGTTTGTATTGATCCATCTGCATGGCTAAGGAATTGGCTGGAATGAGACAATGGATGTGATCAGGGAGCCATCTTTCCAAATAGTGTCGGACACTTTTTGCAAAGGCATAGTGACCATACAAGCGTTGCCACGATAAGTTTTTAGAATAAGCCTTATGGGGCAAATAGACGATGCCTTCTTGTCTGGTTTCGATATAGGCTTTTTGGCGATGAGAGTAGTCGGGAGTGATCACAATGACCTCATGGCCAAGCTTTTTGTAAAATGCCCGCAGCTGCAATCCGCGCTCTAAATACGTATCGGATATGCATACGATAGCGGGTGTTT
>JAAVAY010000021.1 GCA_014803815.1 Allobaculum sp.
AGTGTACTGCTAGGACTAAAGATGGTGGTACCCATTTGGTTGAAAAAGAGAAAGCCAGAATCTCGAAGAGTAAAGGAGATTCTGGCTTTTTAGATTTTTCTATGAATTTTTCAGGTTTATGTTAAACCAATATAAACTTAGTAATATTTTTTAACTTTCATACAATCAACTGCGGCTCATGTTGAGTTTGTTCTTTATGGTAGGTCGTTATTCCACCTCACCAACTGCTTTACGAAAAGTAGCTGTTTATAGAGAAGCCCATCAAGGCGATTCCCTCTATAAAGGGAGGTTGAAATGAAAATTGTCTGGTATCGATCTATGAAAAAACTAGAAAATGGACCAATTGATTTAGCGGTTGAAGATTCAGGGGATCAAAAAGTCATCTTAAAGGGAACTGATTTACAGAGCAATTTATTAACAAGCGAAATAGTCATAAATGAAATGGAAAAAGCTCCTTTTGATACGCTGCTTGAGTTAGTTTATGACTGGAGTGCAAAACCAGATTACTATGAATCGAAATCTATTTTTCAGGAAGTTCTGCCTTAGTTGTCGGATGATATGTTGAGGATGGATAAAAGATCTTATAAGAAATTTTTTCCAATAAATAAAAAAGGCTTGGAGCATTTAGATAAAATAAGAACATCTTTTATCTAAAGCTAAACAAGCCTTTTTTTGTACTTAATGTTTATTTTGATTCGATCTATTTTGGTGATGGCTTTTCATTTTCCTTTTAGGACGCTGAATTCTAGGCAATGTGTGCTTAAAAGAAGAGGTTAAAAGGGATTTTGGAGAAGAAAGAGTTCTTTCTTTTTCTAAAGCAATCCATTCATCTAACGTTAAAGGCGTATAGTTGCTCCGAGCGCAAAAGCAATTGATCATTTGAATGGGAATGGTGGTCATTTCATGAGTAGCAATGCGTTTATGTTGTTGATGAGAAACCATCTCACAATAGGCATCTAAAAACTGTTGATCTTGAGTGTTGTGGACATGGCCATATAACATCCAAGTTTTTGGTTGTCCTTGCTCATTGAGTCGATATTGTCCGTTATAACACACAATTGGGTAATGACTCAAAATGACCTTTCGCTTATTATCTCGTAGTTCGGCATAATCTTTGATCCAACCAAAAAGAGAAGAATCAAAATTTTTGTCTTTCAAGTATAAATCATGATTTCCACGAATGAGGTACTTCTTTCCTTGAAGTTTCTTTAAAAGCTCCATGGTTTCTTCGGCCGTTCCCCAAGAAAAGTCGCCTAAAATCACAACTTCATCATTAGGGCGCACTTTTTCATTCCAAGCCTTAATCATGGCTTGGTTCATCTCATCAACCGTCGCAAAGGGACGTTGATCCATCGCCGTTAAAAGAGCGCGATGGTAAAAATGGCAATCTGAAATGTAATAACGCATAAAAAGTCCTTCTCTATAACCTAAGACGTTTGNATANACGTCCTTCNATCATACCTCTTTTCACAAAAGAAACTTTATAANTTNGAAANAATGTCTTTCTNAAAAAGTCAAAGNTCTCTCTTTTTTTAATTTTGGNGCTNTAGGAAAATATCTCTTCTTTANCCATTGGATTTGGTCTCTTGAANATACGTTTCCATAAATGTATTGAGAGNAGCTAAAGTCTTNGGTAAATTTGTATGACTTTTTCCAAAGGCNAAACGCACATATCCNTCTAAGCCAAAGCAGCTCCCTGGAACAAANAAGATNCCCGTTTTTTCTAATAANTCNAAGGCAAATTGNGNGGAAGAAAGGCCTTNNGGAAGCTTTAAAAANCCAACTGNTCCTCGAGAAGGAATGATACAAGAAAAGTAAGGATTGTTNTTCAACCATTGAGCNANAATNGCTTTATTTTTCTTNATCACTTCTTGAGCCCGTNGNGANAGTACATCACGATGTTGTANNGCAATCACTCCAAGTCGTTCTGTTAAAGGTCCTGTAGAAATCATCGCATAATCTCGAAACGTATTAATGCCTTGAATAATGGANGCAGGACCCTTAATCCAGCCTGTTCGCAATCCTGCTAATCCATATTGTTTNGAGAGAGANCCAGTTGAAATACCNTTTTCATACAAATCNCTTAAGGAAGGATCTTTACCCATTGGATCGCGATANACTTCATCACATAAAATCCAAATCCCCTTATCTTTACAAATGGAAATCAATTTNTCNAAAGTNCCTTGATCAAGCCAAGTGCCAGTAGGATTATGGGGATTGGCTAATAAGACTAATTTTGTTTCTGGACGAATCGCTTTTTGAAAAGCTTCAAAATCGATNGACCAATCNTCTTTTTTTAAAGGNACCTCCGTAGAGGTNGCATGAAACCANTGAGGAAATTCCCAAAATTGTTGATAACCNGGTGAAAAGGAAATGACNTGATCATTTGGCTNTAATAAAAGCGCCATNACTAGCTCATTGCCTTGTGAAGCTCCACAACAAAGTGTCAAAGTATCTTCATCTTGGTTTTGATAGAGAGAAAGAATCTCTTTTCGTAGAGTTGGATCGCCNGTAATCCANCCATAGTCCAAAGGCAAGTTTTTAAGNGCGGTTGGATCAAGGGCGATGAGTTCTTCAAAAGTCCAACTATCTGTAGATGTATCCGTCAAATTNTATANGGCTTGNCGCTCATAATCTGTCATCCACTTTTCACTTTTAAAATCCTTAATTTCCATATTTCCTCTCCCTAATGAATTCTCTTGCGCTCACTTTATCCCATAGGTTAACTNATTGAAATCACTATTTTGATTTAAAGCTAAAACAAAAGCCCGTAACCCACGTTTGGTCACAGGCTTGAAATGCTATTGATAGAACACTTTGGATAAGAATTCTTTAGCTCGATCGCTTTTTGGAGCTGTAAAGAAGGTTTCTGAATCCGCCTCTTCTACCACTTTACCCGNTTCTAAAAACACTACACGCGTNCCNACTTTACGAGCAAAGCCCATTTCATGNGTTACGACAATCATAGTCATCCCTTGATTGGCTAATTCTTGCATAACTTCTAATACTTCTTTGATCATCTCNGGATCAAGAGCCGAGGTGGGTTCATCAAAGAGCATGATTTCNGGATTCATACACAGCGCTCTAGCAATGGCTACNCGTTGCTTTTGCCCNCCAGATAAAGAATTTGGATAGCTATCTTTTTTNTCCAACANGCCNACTTTGCCAAGATANAGCAAAGCNACTTCTTCCGCTTCTTGATCATTGCGTTTTAAAACNGTTGTTTGNGCCAATTTGCAGTTTTCCAATACNGTTTTGTTGGGAAANAAGTTGAANTGNTGAAATACAAAGCCCATGCGATTGCGTANCGCNCGATATTCGGCTTTGTTTTTAGGATCCAAAATCACNCCATCTACTTTTACNGTTCCACTATCAGGCACTTCTAAGCCATGAATGGANCGTAAAAAGGTGGATTTACCNGATCCAGANGGTCCAATNANNCAAACNACTTCGCCTTTTTTTACTTTGAGACTGGCATCGTTAAGGGCGTGAAGCTTTTCAAAGTGNTTNGAAAGATGGTCAGCTTCGACCATATANTCTTCTTTTTCTNGTTTAGTCACTGACAGCCAACCTCTTTTCTAATTTATGAGCNAACCANCTAATGATCAGCGTCATAGTTAAATANAAGACACCTGCTGCNAGAAGAGGNGCTAAGTAATCATAATAGCGAGCNCCTAAAACTTGCGCATCGTACATCAATTCGGCTGCNCCAATACAGCTNGCAAGAGAGCTGTCTTTAATGAGGGTAATGAATTCAGAAACTAAAGGCGGAATGATNCGTTTGAAGGCTTGNGGNAAAATGATTTGAAACATCATGGGCCAATAGCCAATTCCAAGNGTTTCNCANGCTTCCCATTGCCCTTTATCCACCCCTTTGATTCCAGAGCGGAAAAGTTCNCATTGNTAAGCTCCAGAGTTTAANGACAGAGCCGTTAAAGCGACTCCATANACATCCATGCGNACNCGNACNCCNGTCACCATNCGAATGAGGACGGGAATNCCNAGATAGAAAAACATNATTTGAAGCAACATNGGCGTACCNCGGAAAATTTCCACNTAGGCTCCACACANCCAATTAAAAATCTTAATTTTAGACAATCGCCCTGCGGCTAAAAGCACACCGATGACCATTCCAATTAACAACGCGCCTAAGGCAAGAGCTAGAGAAATTCCGGCTCCCTTAAGCAAGAAGATGAGATTTTCAGCCGTTAAAATTTGATTCATCGAGAAATCCTATTCCTCCGTCGCAAACCATTTGGCCGTTAAGACTTGATAGTCTTCACTTTGTTTAAAGGCTTCGATGGCTTCGTTGATTTGATCCATGAGTTCTTGATGATCCGCCGTAGAATAGATGATGTTTTCTTCATCCATTAAATTTTCGCCTACGATCTTGTATCCACCTTCAGCGACATATTGATCCGCTACAGCCTTATCGATGACCACAGCATCCAATCCATGCGCTTTTAAACTTTCCATCATTAAGTTAGCATCCGAAGTAGCTTTGACATTGGCTCCTTCAATCGTGGCGGCTGCTTCTTCTCCTGTAGCCCCTTGTTGAGCCCCGACTTCTTTGCCATTCAAGTCTACGGCGGAAGTCACATCGGAATCTTCAGCAACCACGATGACTTGAGCGGAATCATAGTATGAGTTTGAGAAGATTCCTTGACGGTTTTCATCATAGGTGAAGCCGGAAATTCCCAGATCAATTTGACCAGCTTGAAGACTGGAGATGATGGTATCAAAGGACAATTCCTCAAATTCATAAGTATAATTGTGACCATTTTCATTGAGATAATTGAAAATCCACTCAGTCATTTCGGGATCAAAGCCTTCGATTTCTCCACTTGTCGATTTGGATTCGTAAGGGGGATAGTCGGGAGAAATTCCAATTAAAATCAATTGGGCCTCTTCGCCTGCACTGCTTGATGTAGTGGAGGTAGAGGTATCATTCGAGCAAGCTGCAAGGGCCATCGCAAGTGTAGCACCAAGAGTTACAGAAATTAGTTTTTTCATGATTTATTTCCTTTCCTTAAAGGTCTTATACAAGGGGTAAAGAAGGGCCAACAACCGCTAAAA
>JAAVAY010000022.1 GCA_014803815.1 Allobaculum sp.
TCTTCCTCTCAGCTTTCCCAATTCATGGACCAACAAAACCCCTTGGCTGAGCTGACCAACAAACGCCGTATTTCCGCTTTAGGTCCTGGTGGATTGACTCGTGATCGGGCGGGCTTTGAAGTGCGTGACGTTCACTCCTCCCATTATGGCCGTATTTGCCCAATTGAAACCCCTGAAGGTCCAAACATCGGTTTGATCTCCAACTTAACAACCTACGCTAAGATCAATGAATACGGATTTATTCAAACACCTTACCGTAAAGTCAACAAAGATGGCACCGTATCGGAAGATGCGATTTATCTTTCTGCGGATGAAGAAGCCGATTACGTAATTGCCCAGGCCAACGAAGTGCGCGATGGTCGTTTAATCCATGACCGCGTCGTTGCCCGTAAAAATGGCGATACCATCATCGCCGATAAATCTGAAGTCGAACTCGCTGACGTTAGCCCTAAGCAGATCGTCTCCGTGGCTACCGCTTGTGTTCCATTCTTGGAAAACGATGATGCGTCGCGTGCCTTGATGGGTGCTAACATGCAGCGTCANGCNGTTCCNCTTCTNTCNCCCCATTCNCCTTATGTTGGAACTGGTATTGAGTATAAGATTGCCAAAGACTCNGGCGTNGGNATCGTAGCCAAAGAAGATGGCACNATTACNTATGTGGATTCNTTGCGNATCATCAACACGGANTCCAAAGGAGTAGAACANACNTATCAATTGCGTAAATTTACCCGNTCCAATGCGTCNACCTGTATCAACCAAAAACCAATCGTCAAGGTNGGNGAAGTGGTNGAAGCNGGCGATATCTTNGCNGATGGNCCTTCCATGGAAAATGGCGAATTNGCNCTTGGTCAAAACGTNACCATCGCNTACATGACGTGGTATGGCTACAACTATGANGATGCCATCATCATGTCNGAACGCATGGTATCCGATGANGTNTANACCTCNATTCACTTAGAAGAATANGATCTGGATTGCCGNGATACCAAAATCGGTACNGAAGAAATCACNCGTGATATTCCAAACGTATCCGAAAACGCGGTNAAGAAACTCGATGAACANGGCGTNATCTTAAAAGGNTCTGAAGTGCATGAAAACGACATCTTAGTNGGTAAAGTCACNCCNAAGGGACAATCCGAAGCNTCTCCAGAAGAAAAACTTNTGTTGGCTATCTTTGGTGANAAGTCNCGCGAAGTACGCGATAGCTCTTTGAAAGTTCCTCATGGTGGAGCAGGTATCGTTCATTCTACCAAGATCTTTACGCGCGGCGATGGCTCGGATTTACCTCCTGGAGTCAATACCCGTGTCAAAGTGTACATCGCTCAGAAACGTAAAATTTCTGAGGGCGATAAAATGTCTGGTCGTCACGGAAACAAAGGAGTTATCTCCAAAATTTTGCCCGTAGAAGATATGCCTTTCATGGCCGATGGAACCCCTATTGATATCATCTTGAACCCATTTGGTGTTCCTTCTCGTATGAATATCGGGCAGATTTTAGAGATTCACTTAGGGTATGCGGCTAAGAAATTGAACCAGAAGTTTGCTACCTCCGTATTCGATGGCTTGTCCAACGAAGACTTAGCGGAAGTTATGCAAGAAGCACAGATGACCTTTGATGGTAAGCAAGTGCTCTATGATGGGCAAACGGGGCTTCCATTTGATGAACGCATCGCTGTGGGTGTCATGTACATGATCAAATTGGCCCACATGGTTGATGACAAATTGCATGCTCGGGCTACAGGACCCTATTCCACCATTACCCAACAGCCTCTTGGTGGTAAAGCCCAAAACGGTGGTCAGCGTTTTGGTGAGATGGAAGTTTGGGCGCTTGAAGCGTATGGCGCCAGCCACACGTTGCAAGAAATCCTCACCATCAAATCCGATGATATCTCTGGCCGTATTGAAACGTATGAAGCCATTACCAAAGGTAAAGACATCCCTGAGCCAGGTGTTCCAGAATCTTTCCGTGTATTGATCAACGAATTACAAGGCTTGGCGATCGATGTCACACTCCTTGATGATAATAATAACGTCGTCTCTCTCAACTCCACTCCACACGATCATCCAACCGTCGAAGTCATCTCCCAAGATGATCAAGACGATGTCATCACCGTTGATGCGGTTGAAGTCACAGAGGATGCGGATACCAACGAGCCGAGTTTAGAAGAAGATTTAGATCCCGATGCGGTCGAAGAAGCTCTCAACGGGTCCACGTTTGATGGATTTGGCAATGAGGATGACGAAGACGATTTTGATTTGCATGACTTGAACTTAGACGATGTAGATGTCTCCATCGATGAGGATGGGTCTGAAATTGAAATTGATGAATAATGGAGGACCAAATTAGCGAATGTCAGTAAACAATTTCTCCTCAATTCAGGTAAAGCTCGCTTCTCCAGAGACCATTGAAAAATGGTCTTATGGAGAAGTGCTTAAGCCTGAAACGATTAACTACCGTTCCCAAAAAGCTGAACGGGACGGCTTGTTTTGCGAGCGCATCTTTGGCCCCACCAAGGACTACGAATGCGCTTGTGGAAAATATAAAAAAGTAAAACACTTCAATGGGGTCAAGTGCGAACGTTGCGGCGTAGAGATCACCAAAAGTTCCGTACGTCGTGAACGCATGGGCCATATCCATCTCGCTGCCCCAGTGGCTCACATCTGGTATTTACGNGGAATTCCTTCGCGTATGGCGCTTTTGCTGGATTTAACNCCAAAACAACTCGAAGAAGTNGTNTATTTNGTCAGCTATGTGGTCACGGATCCNATGGATTCGGGNTTGCACTACAAACAAATCCTNTCCGAAAAGGAATACCGCGAAAATCAAGCGCTCTATGGCCCNACCGGTTTTAAAGCNAAAACNGGTGCNGAAGCCATTTTAGAGTTGTTACAAAATGTCGATTTGGAAGAGGAATACCACAAAGTCGAAGAACAACTCGCCCGCAATGCGGGAGAAAAAGTGATGTCGGAAAAATCCAAAAAGCTCATCAAGCGTTTGGATACCATCAATGCGTTCCGTCATTCCGAAAATAAACCNGAGTGGATGATTTTACAAAATATNCCCGTTATACCACCTGATTTNCGNCCNATGTTACAGCTCGANGGTGGACGNTTTGCNACAAGTGANTTGAACGATTTGTATCGTCGTGTCATNACNCGTAATAACCGTTTGAAACGCTTGTTGGATTTGGGNACNCCNAATATCATCGTNCAAAACGAAAAGCGTATGTTGCAAGAGGCGGTNGATGCNCTCATCGACAATGGCCGTCGNTCTAAACCCATTACNGGAGCNGGNCAACGNGCNTTAAAATCCTTGTCNCATTCCTTAAAGGGAAAACAAGGTCGTTTCCGTCAAAACTTACTTGGTAAACGNGTTGACTTCTCNGGNCGTTCCGTTATTGCGGTAGGACCCGATTTAAAGATGTATCAATGTGGTATTCCTCGTGAAATGGCGATCAACCTATTCAAGCCTTTCGTCATCAACGAAATGGTGAACTCTGCAGTTGTCACCAATGCCAAACAAGCGGAAAAGATGATTGAAGCGCGTGATGAACGCATTTGGCCTGTGGTGGAAAAAGTCATCGATGGCTATCCTGTACTCTTAAACCGTGCTCCTACCCTCCACCGCTTGGGTATTCAAGCCTTCTTACCAAAATTGGTAGAAGGTCGCGCTATGCGTTTGCATCCTCTTGTATGTACCGCCTTCAACGCTGACTTTGATGGTGACCAGATGGCCATTCACGTTCCACTCAGTGAAGAAGCCCGTGCAGAAGCGCTCGTTATGATGCTAGGCAGTCACAACATCTTAGGTCCAAAAGATGGTAAACCAATCGTTACGCCTGGTCAGGACATGGTTATGGGTAACTTCTACTTGACCATGGAAGAAACCAAGGATGAACTTCTCGAGGAAGCGAAGCGCTATCGTGAAGCTGGTATCGAAAAAGAAGCCAAAGCTTGGGAACGCTATGCTCGGGCTGAAGGAACAGTATATGCGGATGTCGATGAAGTGATGTTGGCCTATAAAACTGGCCAAGTCCACTTGCACTCCCGCATCGCCATTCCTGTATCGGGATTAAACAAAGAGTCTTTCTCCGAAGAACACGCTAACGATTACTTAGCCACTACCGTTGGTAAGGTCATCTTCAATGGCATGTTCCCTTCGGATTTCCCCTACTTAAACGAAGTCTCTGATGAAAACTTCATCGCTACGCCAGAAAAATACTTCATCAAGCCAGGAACAGATGTCAAAGAATTCATCGCCAACTTGCCCACTGTCAATGCTGTAAAGAAAAAAGATCTCGGTAAAGTCATTGGAGAAGTCTTCAAACGCTACAAAGTAGACGATGTGGCTGAAATCCTAGACGAAATCAAATCACTTGGATTCAAATATTCCACCGTGGCAGGGATTACCGTTGCGCTTTCCGATATTGAAGTGGCTCCAAATAAAGAAATCCACATCAATGAAGGTCGTGAAAAAGCCGATCAACTCAAAAAGATGCAACAAAAAGGCTTGCTCACGATGGAAGAGTGGGAACGTCACCTCAATAAATTGTGGGCTGATGTGAAAGATGACATCGTTTACGAATTGATGAGCAACTTACCACGTAAAAACCCAATCAATATGATGGCTACCTCTGGAGCTCGTGGTAACACCTCGAACTTTACCCAGTTGGCCGGCATGCGTGGTTTGATGGCGCGTCCTTCTAAAGGTAAATCTAGAGCTGGTGAGTATGTTCCTTCCATTATCGAGGTCCCGATTTATTCTTGCTTCCGTGAAGGATTAAACGTATCCGAATTCTTTATCTCCACCCACGGTGTACGTAAAGGGTTGACCGATACCGCCTTGAAGACGGCTGAATCGGGTTACTTGACGCGTCGTTTGGTTGATGTCGCGCAAGATGTCATCATCAAAGAAGACGATTGCGGTACGGATAAGGGCTTCTGGGTAGAAGATTTAGTGGATCGCAAAACCAACACCATCATTGAGCCTCTCTATGATCGCTTAGTTGGTCGTTATTCCAAACAAGATGTCTTCCATCCTGAAACAGGCGAATTAATCGTTGAATCTGACACCTACATGACCGAAGAAATCGCTTCGAAGATTGTAGGCGCTGGCGTTACAGGAATGCTCATTCGCTCCCCCTTCACCTGCAAATCCATTACGGGTATTTGTCGTATGTGCTATGGCAAGAACATGGCCACTGGCAAAGACGTTGAAGTCGGAGAAGCCGTTGGAACCATGGCTGCTCAATCCATCGGTGAGCCTGGTACTCAGCTGACCATGCGTACCTTCCATACCGGTGGTGTTGCAGGCGGTGATGGTGGTGACATCACGCAAGGTTTGCCTCGTGTTGAAGAGCTTTTCGAAGCTCGTCATCCAAAAGGCGTTGCGGTTATCGCCCAAACCTCTGGTGAAATCGTATCCATCAAGCGTATTGAAGGGACACTGCGTCAAGAAGTCATCATCAAAAATGATGTGGAAAGCTTCTCCCATAAAATTAATGCCAACCAAACTCTTCGTCCTTGGGTACAAGTTGGTGCTACGATCGAAGCGGGTCAACCTTTAACCGAAGGACCACTCGATCCAAAAGAACTCTTAGCTGTTGCGGGTGTTAATGAAGTGCAAAACTACATCCTTAAAGAGGTTAAGAAGGTTTACCAATCTCAAGGTATTGAAATTTCCGATAAACACTTGGAAGTTATGATTCGTCAGATGATGAAGAAAGTCATCGTCACGGATGCAGGGGATACGGATTTGAACGTTGGTGTTCAACTCTCTCTTAACAACATCACCCAAATCAACCAAGAAGCGCTCTTACAAGGAAAGCAACCCGCAACCTTTAAGCCCATCTTGCTTGGTATTTCGAAATCATCTGTCGAAACCGACTCCTTCTTGTCGGCGGCTTCCTTCCAAGAAACCACTAAGGTATTGACTGATGCCACGATTAAGGGTAAAGTTGACCACTTAGTGGGCTTGAAAGAAAACGTCATCATCGGTAAGCTCATCCCTGCTGGTACAGGTGCTAAAGGCGATCGTCCTCAAAATGAGGAAGTTCGTCGTGTAGCTGAAAAATTGCGTGCAAAACGTCTTGCTCGTCAAGCCCAACCTCATCCCGATTCTCAATTTGAGCGCTATGCCGCTGCCATTTTGAAATCGCCTGAAGAAAACGATGAACAATTGTTGCCCGAAGTTGTAGAGGATCAATCCGTTCGAGAAAACGATTCGATCTTAAACGATCCGGAAAAATTCGCTGATGCTTTAGAGCATGCAAAATAAATGATCATTTGGTCGTGTCTTATCAAGAGACACGACCTTTTTATAATCAAAAGATCGAAGCCATTTCGAGTATTTATCCGAATAGAAAGGGAAATA
>JAAVAY010000023.1 GCA_014803815.1 Allobaculum sp.
ACCTATTTTAATACCCAAAAATCAGAAGCATTTTCTCAATCGCTCGCTGGGAGCACCGTTGGCATTGGGGCTTTGATCAGTACCCTTGAAAATGGCCATTTAGTCATCAAAGATGTCTATATTAATTCCGCTTCCGACCAAGCAGGCTTAAAAGCGGGTGATGAAATTGTGACCATCGCAGGGGAAGATACCTCAAGTTCTTCGCTTTCCGATTGGGTAGAACGCATTCGTCAAGCGGAAGGCCAAGACTTAGAAGTTAAAATCTTACGGGATGGTCAAGAACAAACGCTTACTCTAGTTCCCAGTCCTTTTGATTCAACCGTCACGCTACAAGTTTTAGACCAAGTGGGCATCATTGGCCTATCTTCTTTTTCTCAAGACAGTGGAAAGGACTTTGTCGAAGCGGTCAATCGCCTTAAAGAGCAAGGCATTCAAAATTTGATCTTGGATTTACGTGACAATACAGGGGGGTATTTAGTGGCCGCCGATCAAATTGCTTCGATTTTATTGCCTGCTGATTCCGTGATTTTTCGCGAAAACCTCAAGGATGGTACCCAACAGGAAGTGCATACGAGTGCGGATTCCAATCCCGTAAGCTTTGAACACATTTATATTCTTCAAAACGATAAGAGCGCGTCCGCTTCTGAAGTGTTGATTGGCGCTTTGAAGGAAAATATGCCCGATACTGTGACGACCATTGGAACTACCACATTTGGAAAGGGAACCGAACAAATCACCTTGCCTTTTGAAGATGGCACGGCCTTGAAATATACCATTGCGGAGTGGACCACTCCTAATGGGACCTCAGTCAATGGTGTGGGGCTTAAACCAGATATTGAGGTATCAGCCGATGAAGTCTACTCCGTAAGCTATATCATGCCTGATGAAGATGATCTCGAAGGCTGGATCATTCGCCCTGATACCGTCCATCCCAATGCTTATGCGGTTCAAGTCTATCTACGTGCTTTAGGATATCCGGCAGATCGCTCGGATACCTATTTTTCGGTAGCAAGTAGTGAAGCCTTTAAACAATTTCAACAAGATCAAGGTTTAGAGGCGACTGGCATTGTAGATAAAGATTCGTTTTTGGCTTTAACCACCCAAGTTTCCAATAAACTTAAAACGCTTTTGATTCAAGATGATCCGGATATTCATCAAGCGCTTGCTTTAATTGATCCCACTCGCTATAGCCAAGAAGCCACAGATTCGGTCGAATCCTCTTCTGCCCAAAACGCCGAATCGACCGAAAGCCTTGAATCCGAACCACTCATTCAACCTGAAAGCAGCTTAGTGGAAACCCCTTCAAACACATTTCCTCAAGAAGAATCCCTCATCCTTCCTATGGAAGAGGGAGGATCTATTCCTCTTTACTCTTAACTCTGTTTCCTTTCAAGACCTTGAACCATTGGTTCGAGGTCTTTTTTTGCTCTTTCATTTTTGTGAATTTCTCTATTTTCTCAGTCGAATAGTAAAAAGCTTAAAGAGAATGAGGTTCAATAGGTATAATTCGCCTAGATCTAGAGTGAATTTTGGATCAACACTTTACTTTTTTGGTCGCAACCAAAGACCAAGTGGAAAGGAATTTTATGGATTTTCAATGGATCGAATCGGTTTTGGTAGGACAACCTCTAAACAAAACCAAAACCATCACCAGTATGGCTTTACTTGCGGCGCTCTATGTATTGTTGAACAGCTTAATTATCAATCTCAGTCCCACTTTACGCATCTCCTTTTCTTTTGTGGCGTTAGCCGTATCGTGTTCGTTATACGGCTTTTTACCTAACGTTTTCTTTTGTCTTGTGGTGGACTTCTTGGGTTTTATTGTTCATCCTGATGGATCCTATATGCCAGCCTTTGCCTTAGTACTCATCGTGAAGGCATTGATTTATTCGTTCTTTTTTTATAATCAAAAGATCACCATAACCAAAATCATTTGCGGTCAATTGCTAGTCGCAATTTTAGCTAATATCTTATTTAATTCGCTTATTTTGGCGTTTATGTATCAAATGCCTTATTGGGTAAGCGTCTCCCAACGCTTGCTTAAAAACGCGCTCTGTTTTCCCATTGAATGTTTTGTTTTGTGGCTATTTTTTAATTTAAAAGAGCGCTTAGTTAAACAAACCCACCTTTTTCAATAAAAAGTCGCCCATCAGCGACTTTTTATCGTTTAGGCGACTTTTTAGAAAAAAGGAGAATTATATATCTTTAGGATTGGTTAAGCCATGATCCATTTTTAAAACTTCCCCCGCAAAGTAAAGAGAACCGCAAACAAGTGTGGACTTATAGGTAAAGCGTAGCGTTTTTTCCAAGTCTTCTAAAGAGATCAAAGGCAAATGATTGGTTTCACAAAGCGCCTTTAAATCGGCTAAGCGATGGGTTTCAAAAGAAACCAGTGTGATGTTTGGGGTAATGGTTTGAAGCGTTTCAATCATCTCTTGAGCTTGCTTATCGGCTAAAACGGAGAAGAAGATTTGATCGAAAGAAAATCCACTTTGTTTTATGCTTTCCACAAGCGCTTGAATGCCATCTTTATTATGAGCTCCATCCAACACCAACAAAGGCTCAGAGCGCAAAACTTCAAATCGAGCTGGCCAAAAGAAGTTGTCCATGGCTTGTTTTAATTCTTGATGAGAAAAGGATATTCCAGCTAGTTCGAGTATGGTTTTAGCACACAAGAAATTTTGTTTTTGGTAGGCGGGTAAATGGGCTGGCCATACATTTGTAAAATTAAAGGTGGGATCGATTTCAATCAAAGTGGCATGCTTTTGAGCGGCCTGATGACGAAAGATTTCTAAGCAAGTTGGATCGCTCTCTGCTGTGACCACAAACATATCTTCTTGAATGATTCCCGCTTTGGCTTGAGCGATATCTTGTTTGGTCGAGCCTAAATAGGCCATATGATCCATTCCAATTTGGGTGATGACGCCATAGGGGTAGTTGAAAATCGTGGTAGCATCTTTGGTTCCCCCCAGGCCGGTTTCCATTAAAACCCAATCGGGGCGAAACTTTAAAAGGGCCGCACACGCAAGCCACATATCCATCTCAAACATCGTCATCTCTCGGACCTCAAAGCGCTCTTCCCATTCCTCATACAAGGCTATCCAATCCCTCAAGGAAATCGGAATCCCTTTGTAGCGCAAGCGCTCATTGTGACTGATGAGATGAGGCGAAGTAAAAGATAGGGTGCTTTGATGTTTTAAAGCTAATAGCACTTCCAGCCAAGTGATGACCGATCCTTTTCCATTAGTTCCCGCCACATGAATGGCTCGTTGGGGAAAAGGGGCTAAAAAGTCCTGGTGAAACCAAGCTTTGAGCTGATCTTGAGAATGGTTAAAGCCTCTTGCGGCTTCCATTTGGGCAATTTTTTCTTCAGCAGTTTTGTTTAACATGGCTTCATCATACCTCAAGTCATTTTTTCCTTGTCCTTTAAACTTTGATCTGTGGAGTGGGAGTTGTCTTTCTTTTGAATCTAGGAGCAAAATAAACCTGTATGTACTTTGACACAGTTTTAAGCTATTTAATGGCCTCAAAAAAAGGCTCTACCCAAAGCTTAAACTTGTCCGTTCATGCCTTCTTCCTTTCTCATGGCCCTTTTCCCTTTTAAGACGATTTGGAGCCTTCTTAGTGAGTTTAGGAAGAGGTTTTAGAGGAAGTTAGTCTTTCGGGCTAGGGGATAAAATAGGAAGGAAGGAGCGGATTTTCCTCCCATAAAACATGGATATCCAATCCGCAATGAAAATGAATTGGGAAACATTGATTTTAAAGCCTTAAAACGCCGAGGTCTTTAAAGTCCCTTCGTAGAGAAATTTGCGAAGGTAAGGAAAAAGAGATTTTTCCAACTGCTCGAATTGCTGGAAACCCCTAAAGCTTGTCGCACGCAAGCGTGGCGAAAGCAGAAACAAGCGACAAGATAGTGCATGGTTCAATCCTAAACACCTTTACAATGGGCAACCAGCAGCCAAGCTTTGTAAAAAGAAGGTTCAACGACTATTCCGAAAGGAAGTAGGGATGAAGCTATCCCGAAGCGGGCAGCCCTTAACGTGTTAAGGCGAAGGTGAAGAGATAGTCTATGCTTGCATGAAAGTGCAAGAAGAAAAGATGGAGTCGTCTTTTCTTCATGGATTTGGCGCATCCATGGAATAAGCAAACAGAGAACAAGAGTTTCAAAAAGGCGTTTTGGGGCCGATTCGTAGTTTTTTGGATACGGCCTATCAAGAAAAGACAATTTATCCTCCAAAGGAAGATTTGTTTAAAGCTTTGGAATTAACGCCCATGGATCAGGTAAAAGTGGTGATTTTAGGGCAAGACCCCTATCATGGGCCAAATCAAGCCCAAGGATTGGCCTTTTCGGTGCCAGCCACCCAAAAAATTCCCCCTTCATTACAAAATATTTATAAGGAATTGGAATTGGAGTATCAACAACCCATTTATCGCACAGGCGATTTACAAGATTGGGCTAAACAAGGGGTGTTGTTGCTCAATACTTCTTTAAGTGTGGAGCAAGGAAAACCGAACTCGCATTCGAAAATTGGTTGGAATCAATTTACGGATGATGTTTTGCGCGCACTCAATGATCTCGATCAGCCCATAGTCTTTATTTTATGGGGATACAATGCCAGACAAGCAGCACGGTTTTTGAATAACCCGAACCATCTTGTCCTTCAAAGTGTGCATCCTTCCCCTTTATCGGCTCATAAGGGCTTCTTTGGATGCAATCATTTCAAACAAGCCAATAGTTATTTAGAGGCCAATGGACTCACTCCGATCAATTGGATTGAGGATAATGTAGAAGGATTGAAAAAGTAGTCCATTCACTATAAGAGGTAGGAAGTATGAACAATGACGATAACAACCAACAATATGGAAAATGGATTTTTTGGATTGTGGTTGGCATTTTAGCCATTCTTTGTGTGGCTTGGTTTATGTAAAAAGCCTGCTCGGTGCTTTGGCCCGACCAGGCTTTTTTTAGATGATTACGTTTCTTTTAGTTCCAACATCATATCGCGCAGTTGAGCGGCGCGTTCGAAATCCAGTTCAGCTGCTGCTTGACGCATCTCCGTTTCAAGTTGAGCAATGTATTTGGCTTTGTCTTTTTTGGTGAGTTTTTGTCGTCTAGCCAAATAATGGGCGGTCATATCCTTGGTCTCTTTGGAATGGACAACTTCTCGAATCGGTTTAAGAATGGTCTTAGGGATAATGCCATGTTTAGCATTGTAGTCCATTTGAATGGCGCGGCGTCTAGCCGTTTCATCGATGGCATAGCGCATCGAATCGGTGATGAAATCTCCATACAAAATGACTTTTCCATTCGCATTCCGTGCCGCACGCCCAATGATTTGGACTAAAGAGCGCTTGGAACGCAAGAATCCTTCTTTATCCGCATCCAAAATCGCAATGAGTGACACTTCGGGGATATCCAATCCTTCTCGAAGTAAGTTGATGCCGACGAGAACATCGTATTTTCCCTTGCGCAAATCTTGGATGATTTCGGTGCGTTCAATGGTTTTGACTTCATGATGCAACCAAGCGACTTTTAAGCCTTGGTTTTTGAAGTATTCGGTGAGATCTTCCGCCATGCGTACCGTGAGTGTAGTCACTAACGTACGCTCATTGCGTTGTACGCGCGCTTTGATTTCATCCACTAAATCATCAATTTGGCCCATCGTAGGACGCACTTCGACTTCGGGATCGAGAAGTCCGGTGGGACGAATGATTTGTTGGACGATTTCGCCTTGAGTTTGTTCCAGCTCATAATCGCCTGGAGTAGCGGAGACATAAATGGTCTGTGGGGCCTTTTGTTCAAACTCATCAAAGCGTAAGGGGCGATTGTCTAAAGCTGAAGGCAATCGGAAACCATAATCGACAAGCGTCTGTTTGCGGGCATGATCCCCATTGTACATCCCCCGAATTTGAGGAAGCGAAACGTGGGATTCATCCACTACGAGCAAAAAATCTTTGGGGAAGTAGTCAAAAAGCGTATAGGGCGTTTCGCCCTCTTTACGTCCATCGATGTGACGGGAATAGTTTTCAATGCCGGAACAAAACCCGAATTGACGCAGGGATTCTATATCATACGTACAGCGTTGAGAAATGCGTTCTTTTTCCAAAGGCATGTCTTTTTCTTCAAAGTATTCTACTCGTTTGGCTAATTCAGCCTCGATATCATCAGCGGCTCGATGGATGATATCCATACTGGTCGCATAGCCAGTAGCGGGATACAAATTGTAAAGCGAATACGCTTGAATGAGTTTTCCGGTTAAGGGATCGATTTCGCAAATGCGTTCAATTTCATCGCCGAAGAGTTCAATGCGGATGAGAAAGTTTTTCGAATACCCTGGAACAATGTCAATGACATCGCCGCGGACGCGAAAGGTTCCTGGAGCTTGTTCGATGTCGTTGCGCTTGTATTGTTGGGCAATCAAACGTTTTAACAACTCCTCACGTTCAATGACTTCACCCACACGGATGGTATCGATCATGTCTTTGTATTGTTCAGGATTAGAGGCTCCATAAATACAGGCCACAGAAGCGACAATGATCGTATCTGGTCGATGCAAGACGGAATTGATGGCGGCCATGCGCAACATATCGAGTTCTTGATTGGTTTTGGTGTTCTTATCGATGTAGGTATCGGTTTTGGGTACATAGGCTTCAGGTTGATAAAAATCAAAATATGAGACAAAGTATTCCACGCGATTGTTAGGAAAAAACTCTTTGAATTCGGCGTACAACTGGCTTGCAAGAGTTTTGTTATGGGCAAAAACCAAAACGGGTTTGTTGACTTGAGCAATGACATTGGAAATCGTATAGGTTTTTCCCGTTCCTGTCGCTCCAAGCAACACTTGATGCTTTTTTCCCTCTTGAATTCCTTTTACCAGTTCGGCAATGGCTTGTGGTTGGTCTCCTGAGGGTTGATAGGACGAGATGAGTTCGAATTTTTTTTCTTTTTCGCTCATTAAAAAATCCTTTCTAAAAAACAGTTCAGAAAATTTCTAACTTAGATACTATAAAAAACTCAAGAAGAAAAAAGGAGGAGTGGAAAACATCATGAACCGAATTGAAACACGTCCCGTAAAAGCGGGCAAAGTGCAAATTGGAGGCAACAACCATGTAGTCATTCAATCCATGTGTTCCATACGCACAGCGAATACCGAGGCTGTGATTGATCAAATTTTAAAGCTCGAGAAACAAGGCTGTGAACTCATACGGGTATCCGTTATGGATTTCGAAGATGCCAAAGCCATTGAGACCATTAAAAAACATATTCATATTCCTCTTGTAGCGGATATTCACTTTGACTATAAATTAGCCTTAGCCGCCATTGAAGCGGGAGCGGATAAAATTCGCTTGAATCCAGGCAATATTGGATCGCGCAAAAATGTAGAAGCAGTGGTCAAAGCTTGCAAAGAAAAAGGAATTCCCATTCGCATTGGCATTAACTCAGGTTCTTTAGAAAAAGACATTCACGAAAAGTATGGTAAACCCACAGCGCAGGGCATGATTGAATCCGCAAGACGGCATGTGCAAATTTTAGAAGATTTGGATTTTTATGATATTGTCCTTTCCTTTAAATCAAGTGATCCCATTTTGTGCTTAGAGGTGTATCGTCAAGCTGCCCAAGTTTTTCCCTATCCCTTGCATCTGGGCGTTACGGAAGCGGGAACGGTGATGACTTCCGCCGTAAAATCTACCCTCGCTTTAGGACCCTTGCTTTTAGAAGGCATTGGCAATACAATTCGCATTTCAGTCAATGGTGAAGCAAGCCTTGAACTTCCCATTGTCAAAGAGCTTTTAAAGGATTGTGGACTCAAAAAAGATGTCCCCAATTTAATCGCTTGCCCGAGTTGTGGACGAACAGCTTGGGATATGAAACCAGTCGTTGATGAAATGGAGGAGTGGCTTCAAACTATTGAAAAGCCAATTACTGTAGCCATTATGGGATGTGCCGTCAATGGTCCAGGAGAGGCTAAACACGCCGATATTGCTATTGCAGGAGGAAAAGGAGAAGGATTACTTATTCGCAAGGGTGAAATCCTTGCCAAAATTCCACAAGAAGAGATGGTAGACCGTTTAAAAGCAGAAGTTTTGACCTTTAAGTCCAATGCCGAATAAAAGTCCTTGAGCCTAAAGAAAATGCTAGACTTTTTTTTAAAAGTCTAAGGAGAATAGACCATGGCTGATTGTTTTCTTTAGACATGGAAATCAAAAAGGAATTTCAAAGAGATTTGTTTTTTATCTCTTGTGAAGAAATACACCAATTTTTCAAACGCTTTCACTCATGGTACTATTGAAGGGAAGTAAATCTACACTTTAATGGAGTATAAGAGGTAGTTCATGATTATTGATAAACTTATTGATCTTGTTCGAGGCAAAGATACACGTATTGTCTTTACAGAAGGCTGGGATCCACGTGTTATGGGCGCGGCTGTTAAACTTCAAAAAGATAATTTGGTAAAACCCATTTTGCTTGGGGAAAAAGAAGAAGTAGAAGCTTGCGCCAAAGAAAACGGATTTGATATCACCGGCATTGAAGTCATTGCTCCTTCAGAATTCAAAGACATCGATCAGATGGCGACCCGTATGGTTGACTTACGCCGTGGTCGTATTTCGATGGAAGGCGCACAAGAAGCTCTGACTCATACCAACTACTTTGGAACAATGCTTGTGGAAATGGGCTTGGCGGATGGCTTACTTGGTGGAGCCACATACTCCACAGCCGATACGGTTCGTCCAGCTTTACAGTTGATCAAGACTGCTCCTGGTGAATCTCTTGTTTCATCTACTTTTATTTTGATCAAAGACGATAACCAGCTCTTCATGGCTGACTGTGCAATCAACCGCGATCCAAATCCAGATGAACTCGTTGAAATCGCCATTCAAACCGCTCAAACAGCGAAAAAATTTGGGGTAGAACCACGTGTAGCGCTTCTTTCTTACTCGTCTTTTGGTTCAGCTACTGGTCATTGTGTAGCGAAAATGTCAGAAGCTACGACTCGTTTAAAACGTATGACGCTTGATTTTGCGGTGGATGGTGAAATGCAATTTGACTGTGCTGTTTCTCCAGAAGTAGCTGCTTTAAAAGCTCCAGATTCCCCCGTAGCGGGCTATGCCAATACTTTTGTTTTCCCAAACTTATCCTCTGGTAACATTGGCTATAAGATCGCCGCTCGTCTTGGGGGTTGGGAAGCCATCGGACCTATTCTTCAAGGATTGAATGCTCCGATCAATGACTTATCTCGTGGAGCCAACGAAGAAGAAATTTATAAAATGGCGATTGTAACCGCTGCCCAAAAAGTGGCCCGCGATACTAAACTCGATCATATTTAATGCCCACGGTAAGCTATTCAGTTTAGGCTGAATGGCTTTTTTTCTTTTGCATTTCTGTCTTATCCTCAAAAGAGGCTTTGAAAGGACGATGGTATACTAAAAGAGATGAAAAAAAATGAAATAATTCCTTGGGACCTCGAAGAAGGTACGGCCATGGATTATGTAGATGGCGTCTTGTGTTTGGTAATAAAGGACGATGAGTGGAATGAAAACCAACTGCAAGCCGCTAATGATCCATTTTCGGTACTGGCTTGCGAGACCAATGGACTGCTGATCTTTTTAGTAGAAGGCGGTCCTCTTGATTATTTGGTGTGGAATCCAAGTCCATGGAACCCACGTTTTTAGTCAGTTGGTAGGGAAACTTGCCAATTAAGGAGAAATTCCAATACTGCTCGAATTGCTGAAATCCCCCAAAGCCGACTTTGCCTGGAAAGCTTTCCAGGCCACGAAAGTAGAAACAAATAGGTTGGATGGCGCATGGTTAAATCCTAAACGCTCTTTTTTATGCATCTCTTTGGATCCACTCTCAAAGGAATATGAATAAGAAAACAACGGGCAATCAGCAGCCAAGCTTTGAAAGAAGAAGGTTCAACGACTATCCCTCTTGAGGGGAGTAGGAATCAAGCGATTCCGAAGTGGGCAGCCCTTAGCACGTGATGGTGAAGGTGAAGAGATAGTCTGTGCTCATGTGAAAGCATGAGAAGTTTGAAAAAAACTGTGCAAGTGTAGCGAACTTGTATGAACACGCCTTGCATTTTTTCATCATGCAAGCAGACCTGCGATTTTTATTTCAATGTACAAGAGTGCGACGAAAAAGAGGCTTTGTTGCAAGCGAGCAATTTGGAAGTCAAAGCTCTGTTGGTGGATAAAGACAATGTCATCAAAGCCATCAAATCAGCGACTCTATCCAAGGTCTTAACCAAAGAGCTTCATGATCTCTTTGAAAAACAAGCGAAGTATCGTTTTTTACCTGGTGAATACGATGCGAACTTGGATGGATTGCAAGCGTCCTTTGAACCGGCCGAACTCGCGCGCTATGCCAAAGTGCAATTCGCACTCAAGTAAAGAAAAAACCCAAGTTTTTCCGACTTGGGTCTTTCTTTTTGGATAATGAAAGAGTTTTTAAGAAAGAGTTTTTAAAATTTATAGATAAAAGAAGTTCTTAGCCATAATAGGATAAAGGAAAAGTTCAAAGAGAGTCTCTCTTGCCTAGAATTTCTGGCTTCTATCTCGTTCGGGGAGAATTGAACTTTGGTAAAAAGAGAAGACATAAAAGAAAGAAGGAGAGGGTTTTGTCTTCAACCCAATAATGGATATGAATGCAGTAATTAGTGTAATCGGCGAAGATCGCGTAGGCATTTTGGCCATGGCAGCCAATGGGTGTGCGAACCACAATGTGAATATCTTAGAAGTGGCTCAAACCATTTTGGATGGCATCTTTTCAATGACGATGATTGTCAATATGGATAAGATGGACATCACCTTTGATGCCTTTGCTAATGAATTTGAGGCCCTAGGTATCGCCAACAACTTAGTCATTCGCGTGATGAACCAAGAAATTTTTCAAGCGATGCACACCATTTAGTGAGGTTGACGGATGCAAACAGAAAAAATTTTAGAAACCATCAAGATGATCGATGAGGAATGCTTAGACATTCGCACCATCACGATGGGAATTTCGCTTTTGGATTGTGCAGATCAAGACATTCACGAATCATGCCGAAAAATTGAACGCAAAATTTGTCACTTAGCGAAGGATCTTGTCAAAGTTGGAGATGAAATCAGTCGCGAGTATGGCATCCCTGTGGTCAATAAACGCATTTCGGTTACACCCATTGCCTTTTTACTCGCGGCGAGTGGGGGAGATCCTGTCGAGTACGCTTTGACTTTAGAGCGCTGTGCTCAAAAATTAGGGGTGAACTTTATTGGTGGGTATTCGGCTTTGGTGCAAAAAGGCTATTCTCATGGGGATTATGAACTCATCGAAAGCATTCCGCGCGCGCTTAGCCAAACGCAACACGTTTGCGCTTCGGTGAATATCGGTTCCACCAAAGCTGGCATCAATATGGATGCAATAAAACAAATGGGGCGGATCATTTTGGACAGTGCCAAAATGAGCGCAGACAACAATTGCCTTGGAGCGGCAAAATTAGTTGTGTTCTGCAATGCTCCAGAAGACAATCCCTTTATGGCAGGAGCCTTCCATGGCGTAGGTGAAGGGGATTGCGTTTTAAATGTTGGGGTTTCCGGCCCTGGCGTTGTAAGAGCGGTCTTAGCCAAAGCCTCCAAAAAAGCGCCTATGGATGAAATTGCAGATTTAATCAAACGAACCGCCTTCAAAATTACGCGTATGGGACAGATGGTTGGCCGTGAAGCGTCTAAACGGCTTGGCATTCCCTTTGGGATTGTGGATTTATCTTTAGCCCCTACTCCTGCAGTTGGCGACTCGGTTGCTTACATCTTGGAAGAAATGGGGTTGCAAACGTGTGGAGCCTATGGAACGACCGCTTGCTTAGCGATGTTAAACGATGCTGTAAAAAAAGGCGGCGTGATGGCTACAAGCCATGTCGGTGGGTTATCGGGAGCATTTATTCCTGTCTCCGAAGATGCGGGGATGATTCATGCGGCCACTACAGGCGTATTGAACTTGGAAAAACTTGAAGCCATGACAGCGGTTTGTTCGGTCGGTTTGGATATGATTGTGGTTCCAGGCAATACGAGTGCCGACATTCTTTCTGGTATTATTGCCGATGAAGCAGCCATTGGTATGGTGAACTCCAAAACTACAGCCGTGCGCTTGATTCCTGCCATTGGCAAACAAGTTGGCGACGTGTTGGACTTTGGAGGTCTTTTAGGCTCTGGTCCCGTGATGCCGATTAATCAAGAAAACAACTCGGTCTTTGTCAATCGAGGAGGGCGGATTCCCGCTCCACTTCAAGCCTTGAAAAACTAAAAGAGGATGCAAGGAAAAACGGTTCGCAAAAGAACCGTTTTTTTGGGTAAGAGGAAGCCATTCGCTTTAAAGGAAATCCAATCCAAGAAAAAAATATTGCGCTTTGAGTATCTCTATGCTTAAATCGTGATGAATACGAAGATAAGAAGGAGTACGGATGGGAAGCTTGAAGAGAGGCAGTGGTTGGTGAGAACTGCTAGTGGAATGTCCCGAACGCATCTTGGAGTGCGGGTTGGCCCCCGCCGTCTCATCCGCGTTAAGGAAAAAAGAGTCCTGACCCCAGTGGGTATTTGTGTCAGGGAAGTCAGGTGGTACCGCG
>JAAVAY010000024.1 GCA_014803815.1 Allobaculum sp.
CGGAGTGCCGACGTTGGCGTCAACCGTGGCCGAGGCCGTGATGGCAGGCGTGGCGCCGGTATCGCCCTTTGCCCCGGTAGCACCTTTAGCGCCTGTAGCTCCAGTGTCGCCCTTGTCACCCTTCGGGCCTTGAGCACCGGTCGCGCCAGTGTCGCCCTTCGGGCCTTGTGCACCGGTGGCACCTGTCGCGCCTTTGAGGTTTTTGAACGCAAAAGCGAGAGTCGGAGCGGCCGTGGTTCCGCCCTTGGTGACAGTTACCGACGGAGTGCCGACGTTGGCATCAACCGTGGCCGAGGCCGTGATGGCAGGCGTGGCGCCCGTGGCACCTTGCGGGCCGGTGGCTCCAGTGTCGCCCTTCGGGCCTTGAGCGCCTGTGACCCCGGTAGCACCTTTGATGCAGCAGACATAGACCCACGAGTTTGCTGCGGAGGCTCGGTAGACATTCATCGTCGACGAGTTGAGATACATATCGCCGGCTTTCGAACCCGTTACGCTGACTGAGACGGCCGATGTAGACGTGCCCGTGACAGCAGTTCCGGTAAACCAAGCAGCCGACGTGCCGGCGTCGCCTTTTGCTCCTTGCGGGCCTGTTGCTCCGGTTGCTCCAGTGTCGCCCTTGTCGCCCTTGTCGCCCTTGGGGCCTTGCGCGCCCTGGTTGCCTTTGAGGTTTTTAAAGGCAAAAGCGAGAGTCGGGGCGGCTGTTGTGCCTCCCTTGGTAACAGTGACCGACGGAGTGCCGACGTTGGCGTCAACCGTGGCCGAGGCCGTGATGGCAGGCGTGGCGCCGGTATCGCCCTTTGCACCGGTGTCACCTTTGTCGCCCTTTTCCCCCTTAGCACCTTGCGGTCCTGTGTCGCCCTTGAGATTCTTGAAAGCAAAATCAAACACCTTAGCCTCGTCGGGGCCGGAGGCGACAACAGTGGCCGAGGGAGTGCCGACACCATTGTCGAGTGTGACCGTAGGTTGGCCAAAACCGGGCGAAGCGTAGCCCTGGATAGTATTGAGAGCTTCTTGAGCGAGCTCCTCCGAAAAATTGTCGGAGGCACGGAAATTTTTGCCGTCCCAAATGTAGAGACGAGCAGCGAGCGAGTGGATATAGATTACTTCCGTACGAGGCACCCACTTGCCGTCGATTGAGTCAGCGAGGAAAGAAGGTGCTTCGCTCCAGTTTGCATAATACTTGTCGCCCTTGCGAGCCACGAAACAATTAGCAGCTGAAGCAAACAGTATAGTCTCCGGGGCAGAGGTAGACTGTTGCAGAATAGCCGAGGCGGAAGCAATAGGCGCAAATCCGCCGAACATGCAAATTTGCCGAGGCACATCCTTTGCGGCAGCCCCTTTGATGTTAGCCTTCCACTCGACGGTGACCGCCAACTTTGCACGGTCATCATTAGTGACCACAAAGACGTCGCCTGTATTAGGGTTGAGATAGAAATCACCTACCGGGAACGTAGGACCGGTGGCGACGTAATCCTTCGAACCTGAAGAGTGGTTGAAGTAAGTTGAGACATGCCACTGCGCGCCATCGACACCGGGGTCGCCCTTGTCGCCCTTAGCGCCGGTGTCGCCCTTGTCGCCTTTAGCCCCTGTATTGCCTTTGAGGTTTTTGAAAGCAAAATCAAACACCTTGGCATCGTTGGGACCTGTGGCCGTGACGGTGACCGACGGAGTGCCGACACCGTTATCGACCGAGGCGGTAGGGGTGGCAAAGCCGGAGACCATTTGGTCGAGACGCTTATAAATTTGTTCGACCGTCTTTTGAGCAGCATGGTCAACAGGCAGGAGAGCGGCGCCGTCCCAGAGATAAAGACGAGCAGAAGAGTCATCGATGTAGATAACACCCCGGCGAGGCACCCAGCCGCAGGGGCCCGACTCCGCACCGAAATCGTCAGCGCCATCCCAGTTCGGGAAATACTCTCCATCGGAGAAAGCCACAAAGCCGGACTCCCCGGAGGCACAATTTACGAAAAGGATTTTTTCGGGGTTGGCGGTGGATTGCTGAGGCAGAAATGAAGGGTCGCGGGGAGCTATCGGCGGGAACCCGTTGAAGATGCGCGTTTCGTGATAGCGGGCGAGAATTTCATCAGGAGGAAAGTCGGGAGTGCCACCGAGCAAAGCCACAGCTTCGCGCAGTTGATCGATAGCCCCGAAAGCCGAGGATATGCTTAGGGCGTTCTGATTGATGCGCGTACCTAGGGCGGCGACGTTGGCGAGTCGTTGGTTATGTTCGGTGGAGAGGTCAGCGCGGAGGGCGGAGATAAGGCCGTCGAGACGAGAGAGCGAGGCTTCGACGGCATCAGAGATGTCGAGCTGCCGGAGGAGTGCGACAATTTCCTCAAGCATCGAGCCGAGGTAGAGAGGCGAGATGGAGTTTTGTTCGATTTTCGCCTTGAGGTCGTCGATTTTGAGGAGTATTTTGGACAAGTCGGTCATTTTTGGGAGAGGGTTGAAAAACAGAAGCAAAAATAGCTACGGTGAGAAGCGTGAGAAAAGACAATCAGGATAGGCCCCGGCGTCGGTAGTGGGCCGTCTGTTTGCGGTAGTCGGCAGCGTCGAGGTTAGTGAGGAATGAAGCAAACTCGCGTCCGAGGGAGCGTCCGAGGAAGTCGCGGAGGTTGAGCACGGACGACCAGTATTTGGTGGAGAACCATCGACGGCGCTCGCGCACCTTGTCGTGGAAGATGTCGCCGGGGTTGCCGATAGGCACCTCACGGCCGACGCCGAGGTCCTGCCAAAGGCCGTACTCCAGGAAAGACTGCGAGAGCGTGAGGTCGACGAAACGGCCGTCGGCTCGGACAGGCAACGCGAGAGGAGACGAGAGGAGACGCCCGGTGTCAACGACTCCGAGCTTCTGAATCTGTTCGGTCCAGATTTTTATCATTGTCTCGTTCCAGCCGTTGACATACTTCTCGCGTTCGCTGATTACGTCATTGGGATGAGCCATTCGTCAGGGTTGAAAACGAGGTCAGTGTAGGTATCGACCGCAATCTGAAAGAAGGCGCAGGCGCATCCGGAGAAGAAATAGCGGTCAATTTCGTTGAAAGCGATATTGGCATCGATGAAGATGCAATTTTCCTCGAGCCGGGTTTTTTCGAGAATGAGCATCGACATAAACTGCCGGAACAGCTCGCGCATATCAGCCATAGCCGCCTCACGCGCATTGGCATCGTCGACACGGTGGCGGCGAGCGAGGAAAACGGTCTTGACCCGTCGGGTGTGGGGAGTGTTGTCGAGAGCCATGCGGCCTTGCGAGGTGTCGCTGACGGCCACGAACGCCTTGGCCGAGAGCATCTGACCGAGTGCCTCGTGGAAACCGTCGAGCGAAGAGACGCGCACGAAACGGTAGCCGCCATCGCGGGCATGTACGTTAGCCTCGGTCAGACGTTGGAAAAACGCGGGAGCATCCCAGTTGAAATTGTCGGAGGAGGTCATTTCTTGGGGTATTTTTTGTTAAGGTCGTCAAATTCGCGGGCCTGAGCGTCAAGCTCGGTGAGAGCGCGCAGGGCATTGAGCGAGAGCACGCGCTCCTCCTTGGTGATGTCGCCGCGGGTGAGGGCACGAATCTGCGCGTCCATATTGCGGCGCAGGTCATCATGCGTGGGAGCGGCGGGGGCATCGTCGGCGGGAGCCGGCTTGAAGAAATTCGGAAACATCCCGGAGACCATGGTCTTGACCGAAGCCCACCAGTAGAAAATCGAGAGAGTCTCTGCCTCGGAGAGCCGGATGTCGTCGTCATGGTAAAGGATGGAGGCCATGGAGCGGAGCCATTGAGAGTCCTGCGAGAGTTGGTAAGCCTGCCAGAACGACTCACAGGCGAGCCAGTCGTCGAACGAGAACCGCTCCGAGAGGTCGGCGGGGCAAGCCATAGAGCAGTCGATAACCTCGAGACGCACGGGCGAGGCAGGGAGCGAGCCGACCCAAAGGAGCTGAGCGGCGGCAGCCGACAGCGTAGCGGCGTCAAGGACAAAGGAAGAACGGTCATGGGCTCGGAGGATAACGCCGTCGGCAGCAGCGCAGAGCACCTCAAACCCGCCCCACTCGATGAAGAGTCGGGCAGCCACCTGTGCCGCAGTCTGCGCGGCGAAATCCTCGGCATCGGGGAAGCGAAGCGACTGCGAGCGGCTCTGCACCTCGACAATCACCTCGAAGAGACGCCGGAGCTGCGGCTGTGTCAATTCCTCCCATGAGCGGGGGAGCGAAACATCGATGCGCATAGTCAGAAGAAATATCCGCCGTGGCGAGTGTTGCGGAAGGGTTCGACATTGAAGGTCTCATCCATCTCGGCGTGCCAGAGCTCGGCGAGAGCCGGGACGGAGCGCACCTCGAGAAGGACGGGCTGCATGAGGTGCCACACCTCGTGGGGGTCAGGGCAAGCGTTGGAGTCGTAGCCGCGCGGAGATTGGAGGAACTTGTAGAGAGCGTAGCCCATCGTCGTAGCCGCACGGCGCGGCAGACCGGGAGAGTCCGGGGAGAAAAACGCCTGACGGAGAGCGGCGAGCACAGAGCGGCCGAGATAATTCTGCTCGGCCTCGGATTGAAACCACTCCGCTTTCTTGCGCAGGAGGCGGTAAAAGTCGAGGAGGTCAGCCCCCTTCGCATCAAGGAGCTGCACGTCTTCGAGGCGCAGGAGCACGCCGGTCCAGTACTCCCCCATCGGAGACTCGCGGAACTCGGGAAGGCGGAGAAGCGCGGCGACGAGCGGCGGGAGGTTGGCGTCGACCGAGGAACGGAGCGAAGCCACGAGGCGCTCGACGCGCTCCTTCGATGCGGGAGCGCGCCCCTCGGTATTGATGACGGCAAAACCCGCGGGCGATAGCGTCAGGTCGAGCGAGGGGATGGCATCGGCGAAAGCCTTGAAAACAACAATCTTTTCGGCCAGAGGACGGAGGGAGTCAGGGATATCGAACGACCCGAGAACCGAGGAATTGAGCCAGTCAAGAGCCGAGTCGAGCCACGGGGCGATTTTTTCGATGAGCATAGGCTCGCCTTCCACCTCGTGAATGATGTTCGGAATGAGGCGGCGGAGGTCATCATTAGTCAGCGACAGAGTCATTTTTGGGAGCGTTAGGAGATACGACTTTAGCGTCAGCGTGTTGGTCGAGCGTGGTGAGCTGCACGAACGGGCAGTCAGGGTGGACACCCTTCCAACCGTTGAAACGGATGATAATTTCGTGGACGAGGAACAGGAGGTCATGGTAAGGCTTCTGAAGAGCCTGCGCGATGGTATAGAGCTCGCGCTTGTCAGAGCCTGAATTGTTGGTCTGCGACTTGCCGGGGACAGAACCGACGAGGTTGGAGTGGACTCGCATAGTGAAGCAAATCATGTTGACCGCCTCGGCGATGTCCGACTCCCAGTCGCCACCCTCTTTCGTCTTCGAATCGATAGAAGTGACGGAGATGTCGGCCGTCTCCCCCTTGCCGTCGAGCGAGATGGAGCGACCGGTGAAAAGCGCAGAGCCGGAGTTTTCGACCCCTGTCAGGAAATCGAGCATCTCGGCTTTTTTCTCGGCCACGATTTCGCGCTTGGTCTTGGGGTCGAAGGCATTGTGCTCCTTGAAAAGATTGTCCCAGTAGCGCTGCGAGATTTCGATGAGATATTTGATGGGGGCAGCGTTCTTGAGCTTCGACTGTTTAGCCTCGGCGATGAGCCGTTTGATATTAAACCAATTCGAGCGGAAGAGCGACGCGTAATGAGGGATGGGGTAATAAGTGGAATCGACGCCCGGGATGCGTGAGAGGATAGCATATTTATGGACGTTCGGAGTGGCGCGGACGGAGGGCGAAGAGCGGCGTCCGGTGCGGAACTGGAGGTCGCGCCACGGCGAGCGAGGGTCGAGGAGTTCGATTTCCTCGATGGTGTCCTCGGGAGTGACGCAGCGGAACGGGCCGAAATAGACCTTGGGGATTTTGCCTGTCTTGGGGTCAGCGGGGGCGAAGCGGCAATAACATGCCGGCTTGCGGTGAAGCTCCACGATGCGCGAATTGTCTGAATTGAGGATAATCACCGAGACTGCGAAATTGAAATGCTTGAGATCCTGGCACACGCCGAGGAAATAGTCGGAGAGAGGATTGTCGAGGAGGAACTCGCCGACAGCGTCGGCCACCGAAGGAGAGGCCGCCTCGGTGCAATAGCGCAGGCCGGCGCCATAGCAGACCTCGGCGTTGAACGCCTGACAAGTCGAGAGGGTTTCGTCAGACTCGATAAGGTCGATGATTTTGTAAGGCATGAGGTCATCGGCGCCCCAGGGCACATATTCCTTGCCGTTGACGGTGACGGTGGTAAACGTGCGCCCCTCGCGGAACACCTCGTTAGTGCGCGAGACGATAGCGGCGCGGGCATTGGCCTGCGGGATGTGGACGACCTCGAAAAGGTCGACAAAAGAAGAGGAAGAAGAAACAGAATCGGGCATAGCGTGGGGGTATCAGATGAAGACCTCGAAATCATCGATTGCGATGATGCAGACGTCATGGATGGTGCGAATTTGTCCGGAACGGATATATTTTATCTGTCGGGTGCCGCGGTAGATGTCGAAACGCAGGGAGACCACATCCTCGGCACGGAGGATAGAGCCGTTTTTCCGGACGATGGAGAGAGAGACGGGAGCGCCGCGCTCGAGGATAGCGCGCGCCTGCGAGAGGTGGATTGCTTTCATGCGAACTCGGCTGAATATTCGGAAGTGAAGATGTCGGAGCGCGGAGGCGCCATGAGGTCGGCCACCGTGGGAGTGGCCACGATGCGTGAGGCGGGGAAGCGGAAGGTAAACTTCATCGAGCAGAGCGAAGCGGGGTCATTATCCTGCTCGAGAGTGTGGTCAGTGATAAGGATGGGGCGCGGGCCGTCAGGGCAGATGATTTCGGCCGAGTGGGAAAGCACGAGCGCCTCGACGGCGGCAGCCTCATGGAGCGAGAGCGCCCCGGTAGAGATTTCGAAAGTCCGGTGAGCAGATTGGTCATAGTGGCGAGCTGTGCCGGCGCAGGTGGCCAGCGAGCGCGAGACCTCGGTGGATTGCTTGACGGTGGCCGTGATGTCGAGAAACTCGGGCACGTTGAAACAGTTGCGGAACCGGAACTGAAGAAACTCCGGCTCGTCAACAATGAAAAAGCACTTTTGCAGCGAGTCGTAAGAGATGGCGAAGTAGTCGACGGCGGCGAGCGTAGCGCCGAGAAGCCCGGGAGTGGTGGAGGGGGCGAAGTCAGCGGCGAGCGAAAGGTCAGGCGCGAGCGCCCACGAGACGAGCTCGTCGACGGAAAAAGAAACGTAGTCAGAGCCGGCGGCACGCGAGAACTCGCGCTCGACGGAAGCGATGCGTCCGGCGCCATCACGACCGACCACCTGCACACGATAACGGCGGTGGCCATGGTCAGCATGGGCGAGAGAGACCGATGAAGAGCGATGAACGACGGCGGCGTTGGCTGCGGTGTAGAAAGAAGAGTCAGGGGTGAAGTCGGGAGGCAGGAGGGAGTCGCAGAACTGCACGGGGAAGATGGCGGTGGCATCGTCGAACGTGACGCCAATCATGGCGTGGGAGATGCCTTCGGCGCGGAAATACGACTCGACGAGGCGGCCGACGTCATAGAGCGACACGACGCCGGCGAAAGCATAGAGGGAGGTGGAAAAGAAGGTGACGGGCTGACCGAGGGGGTCGGCCACGAGCGACACGGCGACTTTCGACTCGTAGGTGCGAGCCGAGATGTCGGGGATGCACGAGGAAAATATAACCTCGGAAGGGTCGGGAGGGTTGATAAACGTAGCAGCCATGCCACAAAATTAGCAGCGGGCGGCATGTGGATAAAAGACACAAAAAAAACAGCCCGATAAGAGATAGACTCTACCGGACTAAATAAAGAACGCCTCTCAAGTATGCTGCCAAAGGCGCGCCTGAGAGGCTTGTTATCTTGTTAACAAAATGTTTTTCGATTTGGTTCTGCAAAATTAGGCAATAATTCGTAAATTACAAAATTATTATACAAATTTCTGCCACATTTTTTCTTCTTCCCATTTTTCAGGGAAGCCCATAGCCCATATTTTAGGTTTGTATTCATTGATGAGCTCTTTTAGACGTATTGTGAAGGTAGAATTAATATTAACCGTCTGAAGCATGTAATTCACCATGCACAAGAAGTAGTATACCTTGCTACGTTGCACAGAGTCGGGATTTGAGATCCATTCCTTAGACTTGGAAAATTTGAGCATTGCCGGAACGATTTTGAGATCTCGATTCCATAAGCGAGCGTGATGCGCGCAGATATTTCGTATATAATTCATCGTATGAAGCCACGAAGCAAACTCATCCGGAGGGAGTCCGAAATAACGCGCGATCTCGGCTCTGTCACTTCGTTTCTCAAGATGAGAATATATACGTGACAATTGATTGAAGTACATGACCTCCACACACATCCACGAGGGAGGGTTGGTAGGATGAGTATAGGTCTCCCGATAATGCTCTATGAATAGTTCCGCTTGATTATTATGCAACTGTTCATTAAGATGTTTTTGAATTTCCCCATACACGTCTACTTCTTTTGTCGAGCCATCCTTTAGACGGAGTATCTGTTTTGGCTTATAGATTGAAACATCATCTTGCCAATGAGCCCCGTAGCGATGTGAAAGGATATAAACCATTTGAGTACGGATTGCCACTTCAATTTTCTCAATAGCATCGAAAACAAGTAGCCGCAATTTTCGATCGAACACATACATGTCATATATATCCTTCCAGGATGTTCCCCATCGGAATTCATCTATGACGCAGCCTCCAACCTTCTTCTTGAACGGGAACATATACGCGCTAAGACGAAAGTAACTAACATTAGCAAGCTGATAAGCAGCTTTCGCTTCGTCGGCAAAAATTACCCCTCTACTCTTTAAGAGGTCAATTTGTTGTTGGTATGTTAATGGTGGTTTTTCGTACTTCATACTGCAAATATACAAACTTTCTCTGATATACCGCAATTTATTTTCTTAATGTCAGGCTTCAGAGCCGCGACACCCGGGGGTGAGGTGGTTCTGAGGTCATGGGGGGATGAATACTCTGGACAGGTTAAATAAAAACCCCGTGACCCTCACGGGCAACGGGGAAGTGGATGATAGTTTGAGATTTTAGTAACTGTCCGACAAAATTAAGGAATAAATTTGTCTTATCCAACTTTCGCGGGCAAGAGATAGGCACAGGCCGCGAGAAAATCAGCTGAATGCGATGGTGGCGCGGCGGCCGTCAGGGAGAGCGAAGTCGAGAGATGATTTGCCCTCGTCGGAGGCAGATTGAGCGAGAGCGGCGAAGATGCGCCGGAGCTGACGGCGTGAGGGGTGGCGTTCGGCGTGGAGGCGGCGTTCGTCCTCGATGGCCTCGAGCTGTTGGCGGTAGCAGAGGCGGTTGTAGCGCATCGACTCGCGGGTGGCCTCGTAGACGCGTGCCCTCTCGGCGCGGAGAGCGTCGCGGGCTTCGGGGGTTGATACTTGGCCGATGGCGGTGTTGAGACGGCCGATGGTGCGGTTAGAGTCCTTTTGGATTTGCTTGCGTTCGGCGAGGAACTGAAGGCGCAGGGCGTTGCTACGTTTTTCGAAGGGGTTCATGTTTAGTTTGGCTTTAGGTAAATTGTTTGAAGACAGAAAAACGGCTGTCATATCCCGTCGCCAAACTAAACATGAACAGCCTCCGAAGAGTCGAACAATGTAAGGATATGACAGCCGAAGCTGTTGTATGTATGGGCATAAAAAAATGCCCGAAATATTTTCGAGCCGTTACCGCGACTCATCGGGACAGGCTAACCGTCATGTTTAATTTGGCACCGCAAATTTACGACAATAAAGTTACACCGCCAAAAAAAATAGCATAAAAAAAGTACAAAAATAATCTTGATTTTGTTTGGTTAATTCAAGATTTTTTTGTACCTTTGTAATGTAATCAATGAGGGATTACAACGGACAAAGCCTGATGCCGAGAAAAGAAAGGCTTAACCACTGACAAGTTTCAAGCGATGAAGACAGTGAAAATTTTCAACTTGAAATTTTGGCTTTTCGACTTTAACTTGATTGAGATAATCATCAAGAAGTAAGCCAAAGATTGGGTGGCTGAGAGCCTTAAAGACCTCCTGGCAGGGAGGCGCCCATTCTCTGTCAGCGGTTAAACCAATGCAAAATTAATAATAAAAAATGGAAAATCAAAACGAAAAGAAGAAAGGAACGTGGGGCGGCAAGCGCGAGGGCGCCGGGCGCCGGAGCGAGAATCCGAAGACGCGCTCGATAGGCATCCGCGTGCCGGAGGATGTGGCGGAGATACTTGACCGCCAGGAAAACCGGACAGCGTTCATCATCGAAGCGATACGGGCATACGACCGTGAGCGGAGCATGAGGGACGGAGGGGAGCAAGGATAATTGCGCCACTACCCTGAACAGGGTAAAATGAGCGGCGGCCGGCAGGGAGTGACTGTCGGCCGCTGCTGCTATTTTCGAGAGAGCGATAGAAACCGAATGGCCGAGACCTTCGGGGCTCGGTGCGGAGCATGAAAGCGCGACCCGTCAGGGACTCTCCATAATGGGGAATTTGGAATGGGGAATGGGGAATAAAAAAAATGGTCAGCGCTCGAGAGAGGTGTGAGTGCTGACCATGGGTGCCGTCACCGGGAGAAGCGCTGTTGCAGGAGGAGGACGATGATGGCGGGCAGGAGGAGGAGGAGAATGGTGGGAGACCGTGCTGTCGGTGCGGGGGTGGTGATGGACTCCGTGGAGGATTCGGAGGCGGAGGAGATTTCGAGGGTGTCGGAGGCCACGGTGGAGGTCAGGGAGGCGGAGGCGGCGTCAGCTCGGAGGTCAGTGCGGCGGATGCGTATCATTTTGGGTGCCGGAAGGACGGCGGAGTCGGAGGGCGGGAAGAATTCGACGGTGATTTCAGAGGATGAGATGTCCGTGGAGCAGGCAGCGGAGTCCGACGATATTGAAAATGTACGTGCGGCCGAGCGGATGACGGTGGAGTCGGCGGCGGCTGAGGTCTCGGTGAGGGCGGGGCGAGGCGTCCGGCAGGCAGAGAGGAGAGGGAGAATGAGGAGGAAAAGGAGAGCGAGGGTCAGAGGTCGCATATTTTGAATGAGGGGCAGGCCTTACGGGCAAATTCGTTGTGGCAGTGGACGGAAGCGCCGGGGAATTGGGCGAGGAGGTTGTCGACGAGGAGGCGCATGGAAGAGCGTTGCTCGGGGGTGCGTGTGTCCTTCGGGGTTTTGCCGTCAGCGGCGCAGCCTCCGATGTAGCAGATGCCGATTGAGTTGGCGTTATGGCCTTTGCAGTGGGCCCCGATGCGGTCAAGGGGTCGGCCGGGGAAGACACGGCCGTCGCGGGCGATGACGTAGTGGTAGCCGATGCAGTCATAGCCTTGGGCGCGGTGCCAGGAGTCGATGTCAGCGACGGAGAAGTCGCGCCCCTCGGGGGTGGCCGAGCAGTGGAGGATGATTTTGGTGATTTTGCGCATCAGACGGGGATGTTAAGGAGGTTGAGACGGCGTGCGAGGACGGAGTCAAGGCGCTCCAGGAGGAGGAGTTGCTCGAGGATGAGCTGCTGATGCTCGGGCGGGATGCGCGCGAAGCGGTCAGAGTCGACGAAAGCGCGCAGACGTCGCAGGTGGGTGGCGTTGTGGGCGTGTGTTGAAGCGAGGCGCAGTTCAGAGGTTGTCATTTTCAGAAAGTGATTTAAAATTAAGGTTCATAAGGGCGCCGGCGNTGGCGATGAGTTTGGNGAAGATGATAAGGGCGAAGTTAGAGAGCTCGCCGACGGGGGGCGAGAAGAAGTCGTAAATGAGGAGTGCGACGGCGATGATGATGAGCGCGATGCCGAGGAAGTGGCGATGGGCGCGGAGAGTGGCGGGTGTCATGGCGGAGAGAGGTTAAGAGACGAGGGCAAAATTAGTGTGAGCGAGGTGTGAGGCAAAAGACTACATGACGCCGGAGATGTCGATAAAAGCGGAGCCGGAGAAGGGACGGTTTTCGCATCCAATGTAGAGGGTGTCGAATGCGTCCGTGCCGTCGGTGCGGAGCTCGAGACGGTCATCTTCCGACTCGGCGAGCTTTTCGCCCGATTTATCCTTACGGAAGCCTCGGGAACCTCGGGCGACGGCGGCCGACTGGATGGCGAGGATGAGATCGTCGTTGTTCTGGCGGTTGAAGTATGGGGTGAGGCGCTGTTTGCCGGCGAAGGCGTTATTTATGAGGTGATATTTCTCGTGGTGGTGCATAGGGTTGCCGAGGGGGACGGGCTGGACGTCCCACCCATAGCGGCGGAACTCGTCGATGATGGTATAGCGGAAGTCGACGTTATTGACGGCGTAGTTAGAGCCGAGGGCGGTGGTGTCGTAATAAAAAACGACGGTTTTGTTTTTGTGATGGAGGTAGTAGCGGCAGAACTCGGCTATGAGGGCAGGGATTTTGCGGTCATATTTGACGAAGAAAGATTTGAGGACGTTGAGACGGCCGAGGCGCTCGTCAGGCTGTCCGGCTACGATCCAGTTGATGTTGGCGTTATAGTCCATGCCGATGCAGATGGGGGCGAAACGGTCGAGGTCGCGGTCAGCACGGCAGTCCATAGCGCCGGGAGTGTAGTCATAGTTGAGTGTGTCGAGATACTCGAAATCGGAGTCGTTGTATTTGTGCGACTCGCGCATCGAGGAGTAGAAGCCATCGCGTGCGATGCCTATCTTGCGGCACATGATTGATGTCTGAAACGTGAGGGGCGTGAGGTCGCGCTTCATGTCGCGGAGGTATTGCTCGCCGAGGAGCTGCACGTTTTCGACCGAGGAGTATTCTCGATAATAGGTGGCCACGGAGCGGAGGCGGTTAATGTTGGCGTCGAGGCGGCGCATGTGTCCACGCAGGTAGGGAGGCGGCTCGATGCCTTTCTGCCGTAGCTCGAGCACCTTCTGTTTGAGGCGCCACTGTTCGTAGACCCCGGCCTCGATAGCCTCGATGACCTCGGGGCGCATGTCCTTCTCGTATTCGAGAAACCATGAGCCCTTTTTGCTCTGCGGCATGTCGGAGAGGATAAGGACGGCATGGTTGAACGAGTGGCGTGAGAAATGGGTCTTGATGCCGCCATTGGCGGGGAAGGTCTCGTTATGGAGGCGGACGGGGTCGATGAACTTGGCCTCGTCGATAAGGAGCCACGAGAGGGTGAGGGAGTTGGCGGCGCCGGTGCGGTCCTGCGAGAGGATGACGGCGATTGAGCCGTTGTAGAAAGAGATAATCTGCTCCCAATCGTGGGGCTCGGTGATAGGTTTGGCAAACGACTTTGGGGGACGGCGGCCGACGACGTAGTGGATGCCCTTCTTGAACCCCCAACGCTCCCATGCGGCGAAGAGTCCGGGGAGCGTGTTGGTGAGTCCATGTTTGAAAGTAGGCACGACGATGCCCCCGGTAGAGCCGGGCATGCGCTGCATCATCTTGAGAGCGTAGGGCGCGGCGATGGAGTCGGTCTTGCCGGTGCGTCGTCCGGCCACGACGACGGTGGTACGCGCGGCGATGAGCTGCGTGAGCAGCTGCGGGCGGTTGAAGTAGACCGGTTTAGCCTTGGGGTTCGAGAGAAGCATCGGGGAGAGGGGCAAAGAGGTGATTTTCTTCGAGGTCGACAGGCTCGGCCTCGACGTCCTGAATATCGGCGAAGTCGCGCGACAGGTCCTTGATGAGACGTGAGATGTAGTTGTTGATGTCGGGGATGGGCTTGATGCCGAGCACCGAGGGGTCAAGCGTGGCCGAGAAATTCTGCGGCACGATATCATCGTAGGGCATTGCCACTTCGTCATCGAGGTCGACACGATTGACCTTAGAGTACGTGGCGGCGGTGCGCTCCATGGTTTTGGTGTCCTTTCGGGCCTTGGCCATGGCGTAGGTCTCGAGGAGCATTTCGTTAGCGCGGGTGCGGTGGAACTCGCGCGACTTCTGCGAGATGAGCGGCACGAGCTGATGTATGACGGAGATGTCGGAGTAGGCGGCCGACTGCGAGATGCCGTAGCGGGAGATGATTTCGTCGCGCAACTGGCGGTCCTTCATGGAAGGATTCGATAGCCAAAAATTGTAGATGTGACGCAGTCGCAGGATGCGGTCAGCGATTGCGGGCGTGTACTTTTCGCGCAGTTCGTCCTCCGGGGTGAAGAGGTCGACGCGGCAGGCATCAAGAGGAGAAACGATTAAGGCCATAGGGGGGGAGAGAAGTTATTCGTCATCCTCCATATCGAGGAGAGCGCGTTCTGACATTTCGAGAGCGAGAGGAGAGCCGACGCGGGCCAACAGGGCTGTCTGCTTGCGGATTTGCACCTTCTGAGAAATCTTTCCCTTCTGGTAGGCGTTATGAGCGAGCGAGCCGGCCAGGGCTATATCCTGTTTAAACTCCTCGACGGGGATGTCGAGGGAGACAGCGATTTCGGAGGGCTTCATATAGATGGCGGCCATCTGTTCAATCACCGTCAACTGTTCGGGCGTATATGTCATTGAAAGGGACTGATTGGTTAGAGATGATGTAGCGGAACTGTTGGTCAAGAGAGGCAAAGAGCTCGGGCGAGGTAGAGACGACGGCCGCCTCGTAGCGGTTGCCGCGGGTGAGGTTCTGCGACATGACGGCTGCCACCTGCCACGACTCGTTAGAGACGAGGAGCACCTTCGAATGATTGTCGGCAAGGTAGCAATTACGGACGGTCTGCCGGATGAAATTCCAGAGGAGGAGGGTTTTGTTGGTGGCCTTGAAATCGAGGAGGATATCGAGCGAGCGGATGAGACCCTCCTTCTCGANGAAGAAGAGGCGGCGCAGGAACTCCTCCGAAAGCGAGAAGGAAGAGAGGCAGACGTCGGCCGGACCGGTCTGGAGCAGAATCCATCGCAGGAGGTCGGCCACCTGCACCGAATTGGTGAGATACGACTGGAGGGGCGCTTGGTCGAGAGGGCGCAGCGGGAAGTCGGTCATAAGAGCCCCGCCTCCTTCATTTTGGCCGTGAGAGCCTCCGAGGGAGCGTCGACAGCGGCGTAGGCGGCACGTATGCGGGCGGCGAGAGCATCGTCGGGAGCCTTGGCAAACTTGCCGAGCAGGAGATTGCAGAGCTTCCGGGCATTGGCCTGTGCCGAGCGAGGGTCAACCGCCTTCACAACGTCAGCGGCAGCCGTGCCGCGGATGTAATGGTCATANGTNTTCCAGTTGTCGCGATAGCGGCGGTCAAGGGCGAGGAGTTCCTTGGCGAAGGGATAGCGGTCAGAATCGGGGCAGGTGGAATTTTCGGGAGAAATGAGGCGCAGGTGAGTGTGGAGGTCGCGCATGCGGCGCATGATGTCGGCGTTATCGACGTAGAGCTGCCGGATTTCGGGAGGCAGCAGGTCATGGTCAGCGCGACGGCCGCGCTGAAGCTCGGAGCGATTGGCGGAGGGCTGCCGTGAGAGNCCTCGGGCGCGGTCGATGGCATCGACCTGCTTCATCATGGAGCGCACCTGTTCGTGAGTGGTGTCCTGAATGCGCTTGAGATAGATTTTCCGGAGGTGGTATTCGAGGGTGGAGGCCTTCGCCTTCGGATTTCGGGTGATATTGGCGTAGAGGATGCGGTTTTTGGAGACGCGCAGCAACAGGTCAGCGCCCTCGGCGAAAGAGCGGGAGGCGGGGTCAGCGTCAAGCCACGCCTTGATTTTGGGAGTAAGTTCGAGGTCAATCATAGCTTGTTGTTAATGCCTGCGACAAACAGAGTGTTTTTGCCATGGGCGGCGAGGAGAGAGTGCATTGCCTTGAGTGTAGAGCCGGTGGTGACGAAGTCATCAAACACTATTACGTTAGGCTCGGCCGGGAGAATGTTGAGCGAGAAAGTAGCGCCGACGCGCTGCCGCGAGCGGCAGAGGGCCACATCCTCGTAGAAAGGTATTCCGAGGCGGCGTGCGATATCGTCGGAGATGAGCGAAGCGAAATTGTGCTCCTTGTGCCGGCGCTTCGGAGTGGTGCAGATGGCCCACGCCCCTGAGCGGAGCTGCGAGCCGAGCAGCTGCGTGAGGAAGCCGGCCATTTCGGCGGCGAAGTGTGTGATTTCCGCGGGGTCAGCCTTGATGTCGGAGAGGGTGCGCCCCATCACAGACTTCTGCCAAAGGGAGAGAAACCACACGCCGGCGCGCCGGGTGAGCCTCGGGCGAGGGTCGAAATTACACCGGGCCTCCACGTCATGGCTCCATGCCGAGCGGGAGCGTTCGGCAAAAAGGTCTTTTTCGTCGGGAGAAAAAGAGCCGAGGGCCGGCCCGGCCTCCGGCACCTCGAAGTCAGCGAGCAACGAGGTGACGGAAGAGAGCAGGCCCCCGGAGAGAGGAGAGAGGTCAGGCTTCATTTATGATACCGTCCTCCGTGTCGATGGGGCCGGTGTAGAAAGGAGCGTCGACGGGGTCATCAGCCTCGACAGCGATGGTGGTGCCGGCCGAGCCGGTGGCACCCTGACCGTTGTCGCGCGAGGGGGAGACGAGCGCGCCGTCATACTGCTCGCAGCCGATGACACGCCAGCGGCCTTTCATATCCTCGACGAGCACCACGACGCGGGTATTGAGGAGCGACGTTGATGCGGTGGAAGCGTTTTCGTCGATATTGGGGTGGAGGAAAGAGCCGGTGACCTTGAAAGTGCGCGAGGGCTCCTCGCCCTGAGCCTCCGATTTAAACTCCGCCTTGCCGGGGAGGTGGTCGAGAGGCAGCCACTTGATACCCTCGGCGAGGAGGAACTTGCCTTCATAGATAGCCGAGGTGGGGCGGCCGAGCTCGTCGACGGGGATAGTGGGCCAGCCGACGATNTTGCCCACCGAAGCGTAAAAGGCACGTTTCTTGACGCCGGGGGTGACGGGAGTGCCCTGGCAATACTTCAGCGCGGTGAGCGACGCGAAGCACTTGTTGGTATTTATAGCCATTGGTGTTCAGGAATTGAGGGTTAGTCCGAGACCTTCGAGAAGTCGATGATGCGCAGGCGGCGGGGGTCGATNGAGCGGAACTGGAAGCCGAGCCAGATGTCAGAAGCCATCGAGAGGGTGTAGTGGTCCTTGCGCATGATGTCCACNGAGGTGGCATCGTTGGCGTTGTAGATACCGTAGAGGAGGTTTGACTTCTGGGTGAGAATGAATTTGTCCTGACCGTCAAGCTCGGGCAGACCGATGAGCGTGAGCTTCTTGGCCGAGCCTTCGACGTAGGGCTGGTCATACTGCGTGTTATACGAGATGGCGGTATGCGTAGCGAGGTAAGCCTCGTTATACATATCGACAAACTGCGTCGAGCAGAGCAGCACATTGTTTTCGCGACGAAGGAACTGGTTGGTCGAGAAAAGGATATCCTTGGCGATGTCGACGGCGTTGTCGAACGAGGGGCGCTCCTTGGCGACGTAGAGGTTGCCGAGCTCCTCGGAGATGGTGCCGGCCTCGATTTCGCGGTCAGCGATGGTGAGCAGACCGTCGCAGAGGTCGAGGGTGGTGTCGCCGTCAGGGTTGCGTTTGCCGGTGAAAGCGGCCTGGGCGATATGCTGACCGCGGGCGGCGGAGAGCTGCGCGAGCACCATGAGGGTAGAGCCGGCCTTCTTGATGGCGTCGGTGATGACGGGGTCATCGTAGGCGAAAGGCATGTCGATGTATTCGACGGGGGCGAAGGTCTCGACGACATTGCCGTGGTGAGTCTCGATTTCGCGGAACTTGAGATTGACGGTGGCAGCATCCTCGCGATTGCGCTTGAAGGGGCCGAACTGCGANCGGCCTTCGACTTCGCCGAAGCGCTTTTTGCCGCGGAGGCCTTTGACGGGAACGAAGTGACGNAGCACGTCNTCAGCTTTGCGGAGGGGGAGGTCCTGAAGGAAGGGGTCCCATTTGATGCAGGTGTCCTTGTACTGCTGCACCATTTCGTCATTGACGGTAATCTGAACTGAATCAGCCATAGTTGAGAGAGAGAGTGAGGGGAGGAGAAAGATTAGAGGTTTTTGAGGAGCGCGTCGATGACCTTCTCATGGTCGAGGTCAGCGACGTCAGGAGCTTCGGAGGCGACGACGTCNGTNGTNGAGTCNGCGGGCTGTTTNTCGAGCTCGGCCACGCGNNCCTCGAGNGNGGCGACGGTGTCATTGAGGGAGGCTACGCGGGCCTCATGGCCGGCGAGAGCCGTCTCGAGAGCGTCAGCCTGCGCCTCGTCGAGGGTGACGCGGCCCTGCTCGGAGAGAGCCACCTGAGCGCCGACAGCAGCGCCGAGCATGGCGAAAAGTTTTGGCATAGGGTGTGAAGAATTGTCGNCCGGCGCAGCAGGAGCGGCGGACGAGTTAGAGGGGAGAGAGAAAAATTTGAGGAAGCGTTCGAGGAGCGAACCTTTCTTGACGTCAGAGACGGGCGGCATCGGGATGCCCTCCTTGGCCATGAAGTCAGCCACGACGTCAGTGATGACGGGAGCGGCATCTTCAGAGTCATCGGTGATTTCATCGACAAAGCCCCATTCGAGGGCCTGTTCGGCGGTGAGCCATGCTCCTTCCTTCATGAGGGCGAGCAGGTCATCGGGCGATTTCTTGCATCGGGCGGCATAGAGTCCGGCGATGCANGCGTCGATGGTTTCATTGTCCTTCTTCATNTTCTGNAGCTCGTCGATGTGGGCGGCGAGNTCGTCGGCGTTCATGACGTCCCACTCGAAGACCGTGCACATACATTTGTGCACGAGGTAGAGGGCGTGACGGTCAATGGTGACGTGGCGCGCGCCCATCGAGGCGATGGTGGCGGCCGAGGCGTTCATCCCGACGTAGTGGCAATGGACATTGCCGTGATTTTTGAAGAGAGAAGAGATGGAGAGGGCAGCGTCAACACGTCCGCCAAGCGAGTCAATCAGGACGTCGACCTTCCCACCCTTGTTTCGGTCAAGGATGTAAGAGACCATGTCGGCTGAGAAATCCCAGCAGCCGACATAGCCTTTGAGGTGGAGATTGAAGTTTTTTGGCATAGGGGTTGAAGTCTATGCCACAAAATTACCCGGAGAGGAAAAGCTGATAAAAGACTATAACACGCAGGGAAGCGCCGACTTGACGGCGATGTGTTTGATTTTGTAGGTTCTGACGGCAGCCTCGCCTCCCGGATTGCCGGCCGACTCCTGCCATGAAACCTGCGGGTAGTTGGGCTCGCGCGTGCCGATGAGCAGCTGCCGGCGGTCAGCGAGGGTGACCACGAAAGCGAGGTGCACGCCCTCGGGGAGCGGGGTGGAGGTTTTAAACTCGAGTGTGGCGGTGGACTGCGGCCGACCGTTGACAAAGGAGTTTTCGCACACGAGGGTGGGGCGGCCGCAGAAACTGACGGCGGTGGCGGGAGCGGCGATGGCGACGAATGAGCCGGCGAGACTCTTGAGCGTGAGATAGGCGGGGAGGTGGGCGCAGCGCACGATGTGGATGCGCACGATGCCGGGGAGGCGGGAGGTGTTCATGGTCTGATGCGTGGCGGTCAAAACGGACGGAACGGACGGGTTGGTAAAAATCGGGAGTGAGGTAAANGCAATTTAACAGCCGTTAACTAAAGACGGCCATAGGTTTTCTTGCGCAGACGTGCATACATCTGTCGGATGGTTTCCCAGTTGCGTTCGGTGGGGGCGATGCCGTGGCGGTCCATGAAGTCATAGATTACGTCGGAGATTTGGATGTCGTGGGGGAAGAGCGGCGCGAGCTCGAGAAAGAGGATAGACTTGAAGAGTGTCTTGCAGGCTGCGAGGAGCGCCGATTTGCCGGTGGCGGTAAGATAATTGTAAGTGGCGGGGTTGAGACCCTTGAAGGAGGGCACCTCGATGCGGAGCTTGCCGGCGGGGTCGTCGGGCACCCAGCCCTGCGGGCATGGACGGAGGAGAGCTTTGAGGACTGCGCGGGGCGCCGAGCCCTGAGGGAAGACGACGCGGCCGGTAGCTTCGTCCCAGTAATCGTGGCGGAGCCATTGGTCAAGGTAATCGGGAGCCTTGACGAAGATAGAAAATTGCGACATGATTGGTATAGATAAAGGAGAATGAAACATCTCGGATGGCTACAAAGATACAAAAAATTCTGCGCCGGAGCGCCCGGGAGTAGCTAACTGAATGCGCCGCGCAAAATGCGTCGGTGCGTGAAAAAATTTTCGCGTTAGGTTGGTCAACAACCCGAAAATCGTGCGTACAATCGTGCAAAACGCGCTAACTCGCTGATTATGTGGCGTTTGATTTTGTGCGAAAAGTGTGCAAAACGGCATAAAAATCGTGCAGCCNATTTTTAAATTTGAACGACTGTGCATTTGTGCGAAATCGTGCAAAAAGTGTGCGTTTGCAAACTATTGGTTTTCATTTGAATAACCCCATTCTGCACGATTGTACACTTTTTTTCCTTTTTATACACATGAGAAGAAAAAAAAATTACTACAGATATTCGAAAATGTCAATATATTGTAAATCAACAACATACCCCGATATGTATAAAAAGAGGTAAAAAGCGGGTGCCCCCGCGCCCCCTGGGATGTATGTCCGGCCGGCGTGCCGACGTACGATTGTACGGGTGCACACTTCCCATAACGTACGTACAGGGGGCGCGGGGGGAGAAGCGGGAAGGGCGAAGCGAAGAGTAACTAATTNCCCTCGTCGACGCTTGCCGAATACGCTGAAAAACAATACCTTTGTAGTCGTATGCCCTTGTGCTATGCAACAAAGGTTATGACTGAGTTTTTACAAGGTTATTTTTACAGGTAAACTATCGCTGAGACAGCGACAATCGATTCATTCAAACCAGATTCTCAATAAGTAGCGCCGCTTCGTCGAGATGACGAGGCGGCGCTTTTCTGATAATACCCTACACGCTGTCGGGATAATACCCTAAGCGTGGTAAAGCTTATTGCTCGATGTGCTTGAACATCCACCCGAACCTACCTTGTTCGGAGTAGCCGGGCGTGTAGCCGAGTCCGGAGAGGACGTCGTTGACCTCGGCTTGCGAGAGGTCGGCCATGTCGGCCAGTTCGGAGATGATTTCGTCGGTGGTCATGACGGCGACGCCGGGGCCGGAGACGCTGACGGGGCAGCGTGAGCGGATATAGCCGGCGATTATGACGGCGTTGGCCGTGGGTTCGGGATGTGACGATGCGGTAAAACGTTCTTTGAGAGATTTCATTTTTTTTGAGATGATGGGTTCGACATGAGGATAGCTTCGCATTTGGTATTGACGTAGCGAGTGAGGAGGAGTTCGAGGTCGGAGATGACGGCGTCATCGTCGGCCAGAACATCGTGGAGGCCCGGCATGTCGGGCGAGACCATGAAGACGATGCGTTCTACCTGTGTGCGGAGCTTATCGATAAGATTGGTGAAGGTGCATTCCTCGACACCGAGAGCGTTGACCGTGTCGCGCAACTGGATGAGCAAGTCATAGACCAGGTCTGCGGCTATCGGGATAGCGGTGAGCAGCCCATAGATTTGATTACGCGCCTCGGGATGGTCAGGCAGTAGCTCGGAGAGGGGGAAGTGCCCGGGGTTGGTGAGTTGCTCGATGCGTGCGTCGATGTCGTCGATACGCGCCATGAGGGAGCGAGCCTTCGGGGTGAGCACAGCGCGGCCGCGGGTGGCGGCATGAAGTTCGCGGGCGAGTTCACTGCGGCGCAGCCGGAGACGCTCGAGGGCGGCGCTCATCGGGCACCTCCTTCCAGCGTCAGGTCATGGCGCACCTGCGANGCNACGAGGCGGAGCAGCAGGGGGAAAACGTTGTCGGCGTTCGGGTCGACGATAAGTATTTCCACCTGNGGCAGTTCTTCTTTTACCTCGCGGGGNACACCCGGCACGGAGCAAGGGATGAATCCCCGAGTGGAGATGTGGAGAGGGCGCCATTTGGGGTGAGCTGCGAGGAGTTCGGTCATGAGGTCATCGATGAACTGCGGGATGCGGGCGAGCTGTTCTGTAGAGATGGTGCAGCGGTCAAAATCCATCATGAGNTTATGCTTGAGGCGCAGCGAGAGNGCCGACTGGCGCTTGCGCACATCGAGGGTGACAAAGTAAGATTTCATTTNTCACCTCCTTCCTGCNCCGGCGTGAGATTNCTATCGATATANTCAGAGAGGGCGTCGCGCAGGGCGACGAGATGCTCGGGGCGTTCGAATTGGAGGTCCTGATAGAATTCCTCGTCGGTGTTGACCTGGATGTCGATGACCGATGTGTCGAAAGTGCCGTCGGTGGTGTATATGTCGCGACGGGCGATAGATACTTCGAGACTCATGCCTCACCTCCTTTCTTTGTAGCNTGAGCNGGGGCGAGNGTNGCGTGGAGCAGNCCGAAGAAGAGCCAGGGCGAGCAGAGGAGCACGTCGGTGGCCATGGTGCGCTGCGCCTCGAGGGCTTCGGTGGCGGCGAGGGTGTGGATGGCCATGAGGCCGAGGCAGAGTGCGCCGGCTACGGCACAGGCCCGAGCCGAGAACAGACGGCGGAAGGCACGCCGGCACAGGCGGCGAGCCTGTCGGCGGTCAGGGAGGGCGCGGGAGATGGCGTCGGTCAGGGGGTTAGACACTCGCGCTCCGAGGTTGAGCGAGCGCAGGATTACGACTTTGTCGCGGCGTCGTGAGGCCGGAAGGGTTAATGCGTTCATTGCATCAGGTTTTTGTTAGCGAGGCAGACAGAAAAACGGCTGCCAATTCCGTTGCTAACAAAAACCTGATGCCGTCTCGTCGCCGAGCGCATAAAATTTTTCGGAATGGCAGCCGCGAGGCCGATTATATGTATATCGCTCCCGGCACGGATGTCGGGAACTTACGAGCACAAAAAAAGCCCGTCATCATATGTCGAGCATTAACCGAGCCCGGCGGGACAGTGACGTGTCAGGTTTTTGTTAGCGCTGCAAAGTTACGGCAAAGATTCGAGATTGCCAAATTTTTCTGAAAAAAATGAAATGCGGCGAAAAAAGTCACTTGAAAACTTGCATAATAATGAAATTATTACTAACTTTGTATTGTAAAAATAATCAATCAAATATCCCTAAAAAGAAAGGAGGTGTAAAATGAAATGAGAAAGAGAATAAAAATGGTGGTCGCCCTTATTAATCGATACTTGGACCTAATCGAAAACGAAAGCAACCACCATTTGGTCTCAAACATCAGAGGACTGTTAAACGAATTAGTTAACCTTTAAAAAAAGCCCCCGGGTGAGAGACGGGGGCAAATTTACGAAATATTATGTATTTAGGCAAACGAAAGATTTATGACGAGGCCGGAAGTGAGGCACGTCGGGCGGAACTCATATCGACGAAGAGCGGAGCGGTCAGCAACGCCTTCATCGAACTGGAGGGATTAATCAACAAGACACAGGTGGCCGAGCAATACTTCGGGCACACACAGGCGTGGCTGTCGCAGAAGCTTCACGGGTGTGAGGTATGCAACAAACGGAAAGCCTTTACCGATGAAGAGTATCATCAACTTGCGGAGGCGTTTCGCCACATCGCCAAGCGCCTTGCTGCTCACGCCGACGAAATTGACGCCGCGGGAGCCGACGGGAATGATTGACAAATCTGCGGCCGAAATTTGGATAGTTCCCGCGAAACAGCNACCNTTGCAAAACAAGTAACTCAATTCCTATCATTAAGACAACCGACACCCGNGGCCCGCAAAGCCTCGGGTGTCNTTCTTTTTATTCCTCGCCCGGATTGTGAGCGTGTCGGGNCAGCAGTTGGGCGAAATTGACCGCTGCGCGGCTCGCAGCGGGGTCGTCATTATCGGCGGCGTCAACTACTGCCACGGCAGGGTTAAGGCCGAGCATCGGGAGCATTTCGGTGAAATCCAGCGGCATCGGGGCGGGCGGATAGCAGAAAGAAAACATGAGTTGGCCTCCGTCATAGGAGATAGCGAAAGAACCTTGAGAGATAAGGTCCATTCCTATCATCACATCGATGTCGGAGTCGGAGCATGGCGAGGAGACCACGCCCACCTTGAGCCGGAGCGGGATAGCACCGAGGACGATGTGCAGGTAGGCCACACGCTTCTGTGCTGTTGACACACCTCCGAGAGCCGAGCGCAGGGTGACCGTCTCGTCGGAGACCTCGAGGCCCAGGGCGTCGGCCACTCTGGTCGAGACAAGGGTCAGGGATGTCCCTGTGTCCCACATGCAGCGGAACGGGACGGGGAGCGCGCCGGCGCGCGAGGCTGAAAAATAGACCATCGAGGCGATACGGTCGCGGTAGATGGGGAAACGAGCCGTGTAGGCAAAGGAAGAATTTGTGGCCATGTCGATAGAGATTTTTGCAAAGATAGCAAAAAGGGCAGACACACCAAAACACCCCCGCCCGGGGAGGGGCGAGGGTGCGGGTCCGGCCTTTCGGACNTGTCAAATTAATCAAGGCCTAATCAAATCGAGTCGGCGGCTCGACGGATGCGGTCAGACAGGTCGCAGAGAGCGTCTTTNAGCTGTNGCGCCTCTTCGGGAGTAAATCCCCCCGAGCCGCCATTTCCGTCGATGCCATCAAGCTTGTGATATAGCCACGAGCTCGATTTTCCGAAATAAGTTCTTGCAATCTCACGCCATGAGATAGCCACGAGGATGTCTGACACTTTGGTTTTAACGTCCGGGATGAAAGTTTTGGTTTTAACGGCTTTTTCCATAATGTTGTTTTATTTAAGCCCTCCCCCTCGAGAGAGGGAGGGCGTTAGCGTTAGGGGAGGTCGGTCAATTCATCGACGAGTTGTTGAATGTAGTAGAGCATTTGAGGGTGACCGTTCGGGAAGCTTGCCCGATAGTTTCGGATGGCTCTTATGAGCGCCTCCTCTTTTTCCGAGAGTTCGAATTTTTCTTTTCGTTTTTTCATATTGATTAGTTGATTAATTTGACACTGCAAAGTTACTACTAATTTTCGTAGTATGCAAATTTTAAGACCACAAAAATACGAAAATTCGTATTTTTTCAGATTGTCGAGTTCGAGGCAGTGCTTAACCGACAACAAAAAACCCCCGCCCGGAGAAGGGGCGAGGGCAAGACCACTCACGTAATGAAATGGATTGCTAAATCAAACAAGACGCAGAGCGGCCAGTTCTAAACCGAGACGGTGAATACCGTCCTCAATCTTTTCAAGTTGTTTGTCGGATATCTGAGCGGAGCCGTTGCGATATTGGCGCATAAGGCTGTCATTGATACCAAGGTAACGGCCCAGGGCACTCACATTCAGCATCGAGTAATACTCAAAGAGGGAAGAGATGTCAAAGCTGAATTCAACATCTTCATTCAGGAAATCGGGGATGTCATCACCGATTTCATCGTACGTCTTAATGACCTCGTCAAGAGAATTGAAGAAGTCCTCTCTGGCTTCCTTTACTGAATCTCCGGTGCCAATGAGGCGCACCTTATCGCCTGTGGTGTTGTAGGCTATATATGAGCCGTCAGATTGTTTTTCTATACTTACTTTCATATCGAGCGGGTGTTAAGGGTTGAGACTCTATTCATTGAAACGAGAGGGAGAGGAGTGCCCTCCCCCTCGTAGATTAGAAGCCGATTTGCTTTCTTAGAGCGTTCATCAGGCCTTTTCGGATTTCCTGCGAGCCGTGTCTTTCGACTATCAGACGCTCGCCGTTGTCGTTGACGTAGATGTCATGTTTCTTTCCGTGGGCGTACAATCGATAGCCCTTTTCGGTGGCGATTTTAATCAGTTCTTTCCATTTCATTATGTCAATTTTCTCGTTTGATTTAGCACTACAAAGGTATAACATTTTCGTTATACTACCAAATATTTTTGATGGAAAATATAACATTTTCGTTATTTTTCTCTGATTGGTGAGTCCGAGGCGGTGCTTAACCGACGAACAGCGAGGGGGTGGGATTGAGACGTTCGGCCCGGAGTTTGTCGAGAGCCTCCTCGGCCTTGCGTCGTCGCCCTTTAGCCTCCCGCTCGTCGGAGATAGCCGAATTGATTTGCTCGAGCAGTTCGATTTCGGCATTGTTGGCCTCGATGGTGCGCCGCATCGACGAAGAGAAATGCTCGTAGAGCACGTCATAGCACTCGCGGCGATAGCGAGTGACGGCCTCGCGCGCCTCCGGAGCAACCTTGCCCGGATTGATAGTAGCGAGCCATCCATAGACGTCGCGGAGGGGGATGCAAGTCATTTCGTATTGCTTCCCATCCGCTCCAGTTGAGGTCATAATGACCTCAACTGAATTGAAAAAATCGTCGGATGCGAGCTTCCGACGTTGGACCTTCGCGTCGATTGCGAGGGCGTCGCAGATGGGGCGGATTGGGACGTAGATTTCGCCCTCACGGTCGACGGTGACGATGTCGACACCGTTGATTTTGCAGATTAGAGACTGATTCATTTTTACGGATTTTTACAAGGGTGTTGAGATAAGTGGAATTGAGTCGGTTTATTTCGACTTTGATTTGGGGGGTCTCGATGGGGCGCGGTAGCCGCACCATGTGCAGACACCGAGAGCTACATTCAGGGCGTAATTCTCGCGGTCGCATTTGGGGCAGCGGAGAAGCAGGACGGTGCCGTCGGCATACCATTCGACACCGTAGGCGGCTTTGATGAGACGGTCTTTTTTCATACTTGGTGGGAAAAACGGAGAGAGCCGCGCCCCTCTCCGGGTGATTTCGCTTTCTGATGAGTATTGGTTAGAGAGAATGACTTGCCTGCGCGGCGGCGTGGATTACTTCGACGCCAGCACCTTTGCAACAGCCATAGGCGTTTGCAGGACAGATTCGGAGAGGAGAGCTTTGCAATTCACGACGAGAGAACGCGAGCGACCCACCCCGGCTATTCCGGAGCCGTCAGCCACCGGCGAATTAATAGTCACTACGCCTATGACGATGGAACAGTCATATTTCTCGACATAGGCGTCGAACAGGGCGTGGAGGTCATTGACGCGACGCTGCACCTCGGAGGTAAACGCTTTGTAGGCCTCGGATTCGACAATTTTGTCGAATTCCTCCCGGGTGGTGACGGAGTCCATGCGCGATGAGAGCTCCTCGCACCCGACCTTAGCGGCGTCTTTTTCCTTGGCCTCTTTGAGCAGCGAGGCCAGTTTTTGTAAAAAATCAGAGATAGGCATGTTGAAAAGAAATTAGAGATTAATAAATTAGTGATTAATAAAAGGGTTTTCTCCAAGAGATATGAAGCGGCGAGGGTACGAATAATCGGCCGCACGCAACTTGAAATCAGCCCTTGAATAAGACTCGGTGCAATACTCCGTGAAGAGCCGGCGTACGGCGGGGCCATAAGGGTAATGGGCATAAACGCCCGACGACTTCCGGACGAGAGAAGGGTCGACCTCGACAGAGAGCAGCACGTCAAACGTGACGATTCCGTTAAGGCGGTGCGCCCACTCTTCGGGCGAGCCCTCAAAGAAGCAGAACCCGCGCGAAATCGAGCCGCCCGAGCCGAAGTGGAAGTGGTCAGTGTTATTGCGGAGAGTGAGCCCCTCCATGTAGCGGAGGAACTCCTGGAGCGAGCAAAAGCGATGTAAGAGCATGATTATTCGAATAGCGACAGTTGCACAAGGGACTTTTCGGCAGCGCGGAGAGCGTCTTGAGATTCAGGGATGAAATGCTCAAGATATCCGAGCATAAACCCGACGGCGTGGAGTTTGGCATCATGTTGGGAGCGGAACCGCCCGGACTCGGCCGAGGGGAGGCGTGACGACTTGCCGCCCTTAGCCCACGAGACGCAGAACCCGTAGACCCACGAGCCGTCAGGGAGCAGCGCGCTCGAGATGGTTATGACCTCGGCTCGGGATTCGGTCAGCGTCCATGAAGAGGAAGCCGCGACGGGCGAGAGGTCAGGAGCCGGAGCTGCGATGCGCAGGCCGTCATAGCGATTAACCGAGGCGGGCCGCTGCATCGTCGTAATGTTTTTTGACACGTTCGTACTTCCGGGCGAACAATCGACTCACCGAGATATAGTTTTCGGCGACGTGGCGGGTTTTGCAAATGCCGACGCGCCCGCGCATCAGCACGAAACCGATAGAGCTGTCAATCGCCCCCAGGCGTGAGGCGAGGAGCACAAAGAGCTGTCGGGCCTCGACAACCGGCCACAGGCGCGAACGGCTCACGAGTTTGCGTTGAGAGATGCCGGTGACAGCCTTGACGGCATCAAAGATTTGCGGATAGAGTATTGCCATAGTTTTGCATTATGAAGCTAAAAAGGGTGAGAGTTTTGTTCCTTCTCGGGCGACCAAACTGTAAAGAACTCCACACCTCCCGACTTATCGTCGTCGCCCATAAACGACTCCTCGGGGTGGTCTTTCTTCCAGATGTTATAATCGAATTGCGTATCGGGCGACTCAATCATCGGCCTGTTGATGTTGAAGTCGTAGCCCTTGTATTTGCAGTAAGCCTGAATCCTCTTTTTGATATTCGAGCGTGTGACGCTATGCCCCGACGGGCCGCCGGCAAAGTCGAGAAACGCCGGCCAAATTTCCTTATTGCGAGGGATGCGGCGATTGAGATTAGAGCCTGAGGGGTCGTAGTATTCCTCGGCCCATTGGAAGAAGGTCTCCGACATCGATTGACGCAGCGTGCGCAGCTCGATGTTTTTCATCGGGGGCGGCACCACTCCCCTGCCCTCACGGTGCCAGCCCTCGGCGAAAGAGCGGAAATAATACATCACGCACTCGGCCATGAGGTTGTCGAAGAGCGTCCATTGATATTCATCCCAATCGGAGAAAAACATGTGGTGGAAATCGTCATAGAGCGAATAGTTTTGGTTATACCACGACGAGAACTCCACATAAGCCACACGACGCTTCACCGAACCTTGGTCAGCTCCTTTGATGGCGTGGTTGGTAGTGACGAGAATTTTGGGCGACTCGTCCTCGGGGATAGTGAAACGAGCTCCGCCTTTAGGGTTAATCGGCATCGGGCCTGTAATCCAGTTGAAAATAAACTGGAAGTCGAAATTTGGCTTGATGTCGTCGATAAAAATGTGTCGGGTGGCCTTAGTGACCCCGGAGAGGACAAACTGGTCAGTAGGCGCGAACTGTTTGCCGTCGATAAAGAACTGTTTCGACACATAAGAGAGAGCCTTGCCGAGTACAGACTTGCCGGCGCCGCCCCATGCCTGACCCACTTCGGAAATGCGATGGTCCTGGATGACGACAGCCTGATTGTCCGATGGATATTTCCAATCGGAGATAAGATAGCCGATGGCGGTGACTTTATTCACGATGTGCTGAAGCCACTCGCAGTTTTCGTCATTGTTCGTCTCGCGGAAATTGCCGGGCGAATAGTAATTGTTTGATGTATTGATGAGATACTGAAGGAACTCGCATTTTTCGCCGTCGGGGGTCAACTCCCAGTAGTAAGTATCGCCCACCTTGGAGATAGACTTAATCACCTCAAGACGGCGAAATTTGCGAGGGATAAGGCGATTTTGCCACACATTGACAAACGGCAGTCCGCTCTTTATCTCCTGCGCGGAGATTTCCACCTGACCGTTATTATAGTAGGCGCGGTGGGTGTCAGGTTCGAAATTATTGAAATTGTCGGAGATGATTGGCAGACGGGCGAGTTTCTTGTCGGGAAGGAGCACGTCAAGCTTGCTGATAAAAAACTCGCGCACGAGCGACGATTTGACATTCGCCATTATATAGTTCTGGATGAAATCGAGAATCTGAAAAGGATAAATCTGAAAGATTATGCCGTCATCGATACGGATAAATTCATAGCCCGTGTTCTCACCGTCAAAGCTCCGCAGGAGACGCGAAAAGCCGTTAGCCGTAAGAAATTTCATGGCCTCGGAATAGTTGAAAATCACCTTGTCGTTATCCTTGCTGTCCTTGACTATGGAATAGATGTCAACGTCTGAAGAATACCGGCTGACCGGCACCATCGCGCCGTTCTCTACCTTGTAGCGCACGCCGCCGAGTTTGAAAGTTGGGATTTCGGCGAGGCGGGAGCGGTGTGCTTCAAAAAACGCCTGATAATCGTTAAGGTGCCAGAAGTCGCGGATTTTGGCGTCGGAAAGAGAGGATATTTTATGGACGTCGAGCCACGTGCCCTTGCCGTTGTGGCTGTTCATCGTGTGGGTGATGTCGACGAGCAGCTCGCCCTCGCGCCCCTTGAGAGAGCCAACGAGGAGGTCATCTATCCCCTTATCGCCGTTATCGTTGGCATTGACATGCGCCCACCAGGTGTCGACGTTAAGGCCGAGGTTGTTAAACGTGCGGATGTATTGGTTAAACTTGATAACGGCCGCGGCGAAACTGTTGGGACGTTTGTCGGCACGGTCGCCAGTGGTGATATTGCGCGAGAGGTCGTTCCAGTCGGAGTCCATCACGAGCACTATGTGGCGCACCTTACAGGCGATGACTATATCCTGTATGGCCTGTATCAGCCCCTGGTCCTGCGACCCTATATTTGAGATACCCTGAATGCCGAGCGACAGGATGCCATGTTTGCAAGCCTTCTCGGCCTTCTTCTCCCCTTCCTGGAGGAAGAGCACATCGATGGGCGTTTTCGACTTGAAGAGAGCGCGCATCTTCTCGGGGATGTAGACCTGCGAGGGAGCGCCCGCCGGGGTCTGGTATTTCATTTCCGAGCCTCTCTCGTCTACATGAATCGCGGGATTGGCATAACGCACCCTAACGTAAGGGCGAGGGGTGCGGCTGCCTTTCGAAACGTAAGTGACCGGACGGCCGTAGAGGTCATAATAGAAGATGAGCATGTCGCCCCCCTTGAAGTCAGGGGAGAAATGCGGGCCGACAGAGCCGGGACGGAAAGGCGATTTGAGCATTTCCTGACCGTTCTCGATAACGTTGGCCATAATGTCCTCGACGGATATCCCCGAGGCCTCGAGCTGTCCGGCGCAGAACGACTGCGAGATATTCGCCCGAGCCTTGCTGACCGTCTCCTTCATCACCTGTTCCTCGGGGACTATTATCACGCCACACTCGGAGGCGCAGCCCTCGAGCACTTTCAGAAAGTCGGATTTGATATCGAGGTGATGATAATGAGCGTATGCTTCGAGCGGCCCGGGGAAACCCTTTTCGCAGGCAAAGCAGCGGGCATTATTATACCCGGCTTTACGACTGACGCGAAATTTTTTCGCCTTGCCGCAGAAAGGACACTCAACATCCTGCATGAGGCGGGATTTGGTAGCACCGGGGATAAGCGAGCGGATATCAGCCTCCCGCTTAACTCTGTCAATTTCGATTTTGCTATACTTGCTCATGTGAAAAGGTTGTGTTCCGCCGCATATCTGACAAACGCGGCCTTGGAATGGATGCCGAGACGCACGTAGGCATTGCGCACGTGGGTGTGGATAGTGAGAGGCGAAAGTTTCAGACACTCGCCCGCTTCTTCTTCGGTGTAGCCTTCAAAGATGAGTTTCATCACGCGCAGCTCGGCAGGGCTGAGACGATGGTCAAACTCCGGACGGCAAACCACATGGTCATGGCGACACTCGCCGCGCATGGGGCAGTTGATATGCTCGAAGTTAAACAGCCCGTGGCGGGTGATATCGGGAGTCGAATCGAGCTGAGCGAAGTTGCAGCGGATAAAACGGCATACAATCCTAAAGAGAAAATATCGACGGTTGGGAGCACTCGACTTATATTCGCCGCACAGCGCGGCGTAAGCTTTCGGGTAGAACAACTCGATGAGCGACGCAATTTCTTCGACAAGGTCGGCATCAGCTTCTGTGAGCTTTCGCATCTCACCGTCGGACGTACGCAGCCACACCTCTTCTTCATGTGAGAAAAATTCACAATCTCTTAATAAACTGTTCATGGTAATATAATCAATTTTCGACATAAATATTCAAATCGACTCCTACAATCTCGATAATTTTGTCGAAGTAGATTTTTTTTAACGGAGTTGTGCCATATCTCCAATTATGCAGGACGCTCGACGAAATTTCAAGTCCTTCCCTGATATCGCGACACTTAGCTCTACGCTCCGCGGGAGAAAGGGAGCGCAAGTATCGGTAGAGTAGCTGATTTCTTGTCATAATGTTGGACGAATGGAAATAATTGTTTAAATTTACATCGACAAAGTTACAACGAAAATTTAAAATTTAATCTATTTCTGACATAATTTCCAGTTCTGTTAATATTATTTAACCAATTATCGACATGAAACATATAGGGCAAATCCTGAAAAAACATATTGAGGATAACCACCTCAAGAAAGGGGAAATTGCTGAAAAAGCAGGAATTAGCTACAACTATCTCTCCGCTATTTTCAAGCAGGCATCTTGCGACGCCGGCTTGCTTGAGCGGCTCTACGTCGCTGCCGGATTAAATCCCGGAATAGTGTTCGACGTGCCGGAACCGGTAAGCAAAAACCTCTCCGACATCAATGCGAGCACCTATCTCGGCAATGCCTCGGTGCAGATTTCACAAAACGAAAATCTCCGCGAGCTACTCGCGGAGAAGGAGCGCATGATTGCCGAAAAAGAGCGAACCATCCAAATTCTTATGGGAAACCTGCCCCCCGCAAATTCGGGGCAATAACGGGACAAATACCACCAAAAATGCACTAATTCAGAGGCGGAAATCAGAATATTTCAGAGCCGGAGCGACAAGAGTTTCTCTTCTCACCCCGACATGCAAATGTTAATTGCCTACAAGTCAACAACTTGTAGGCAATTTTATTTTATACCGGGACAAAAACGCGACAAGTCGCGCATATCCCACCCAATCTCTCCCTCCTCACTTCTCACCTCCTCACCTCCTCACCTCCTCACCTCCTTACCTCCTTACCTCCTTGACGCACGAACGCCACAGCCTCCAAAGAAGCTGTGGCGTTCGTGCGTCAGATGAGATGATTATCGTTTGCGTTTTCCAATCCAAGGTAATCCCCTTCTGCCATTGCTATTATACGGATTACGACAGCGTATATGCTTCGTAACGAAAATAAACAGAATAACAAATATGATAGTACCCATAGCTGAAAGATTTCAATGGGTTAGTAATCAAGTGTAATCAGTCGCTCGGCGTGCTTTTCGCAATCTGTTGGATAATGCGACATCAATGAACAGCGAGGAATTGTCGGCCTATTTCGTGCAATCCTTCGATAATACGCTGACGTTGAGCCTCGCGGGGCACTTTTAAGGAATTGGCGTAATGTGAAAGTTGCTTCTGATTAATACCCGTGGCTCTACTAATAGCAGCCATCGTGGTAAAGCGTTCGGTGTCTCGCAGCATCGCGGCTGTATCAAGTTCGTAGTCGATTTCGTAGTTTCCATTAACAAGATACTCGGGAAGCGAGTCACCATCTTGAATACATCCCTCTACGTGAAGACGCAACGATTCTTCAAAGTCTTCTTTTAATTTGGCAAGCGTTTTCGCAGTGACCGCGACAATGCCACCAATCCCTTCAGACAGTCCACAGCAGAAGTTCTTTCCGCTCCATCCGACATGTACTTTTAAAATCTTATTTGTCATTTCCATATGAATACCTTGGTTAGTTTTAACGCCAACCTGCTTGTTTCCAGATGCTGTTAAGCAAGGAGACCGACAGCACAAAAGTAGTAATTATTCTACTATTTTCCAAATTATTTGCAAGGAAATAATTATGAGAGAAGGGTGAAATCAAGGCCGGGGCTTAGGGCTCCGGCCTTGTAGGGTTGGCGTTGTCTTGTGGGGATGGCGGTGTGAGGGGGAGACGGGGAGGTTAGTCGCGGCGGAAGATGTCGCGGGTGTAGACTTTCGAGGCTACGTCGTCGAGCACGGCATCGTAGCGGTTGGCCACAATGGCATGTGAGAGGGCCTTGAAACGCGCGAGGTCGTTGACCACTTCTGAGCCGAAGAATGTGGTGCCGTCTTCAAGGGTGGGTTCGTAGATGATGACGCGGGCACCTTTGGCCTTGATGCGCTTCATTACGCCCTGAATCGACGACTGGCGGAAGTTGTCGGAATTTGATTTCATCGTGAGGCGGTAGACACCGATGACGCATGGTTCGGCTTCGCTGAGCTGTCCGTAGTCGTTGGCGCGGGTGTAGTCATACCAACCGGCCAGGCGGAGCACTTGGTCGGCAATGAAATCCTTGCGGGTGCGGTTGCTCTCGACGATGGCGCTCATCATGTTCTGGGGCACGTGGGCGTAGTTGGCGAGGAGCTGCTTGGTGTCTTTGGGCAGACAGTAGCCGCCGTAGCCGAAAGAGGGGTTGTTGTAGTGTGTGCCGATGCGGGGGTCGAGGCCTACGCCTTCGATGATGGCCTGAGCGTCGAGTCCCTTTACCTCGGCATAGGTGTCGAGCTCGTTGAAGTAGCTCACGCGCAGCGCGAGGTAGGTGTTGGCGAAGAGTTTCACGGCTTCAGCCTCTTTCATGCCCATGTAGAGTGTGGGGATATCCTTCTTTTCGGCACCCTGCCGGAGGAGTGCGGCAAAGGTGTGGGCGGCCTCGTCCATGCGGGCGATGTCGGTGACGGCGAGAATGGCGGCGTTTTCGTCGGCAAACTCGGGCTTGTCGATGATTTTGGGCACACCGGCGATGATGCGCGAGGGAAAGAGGTTGTCGTAGAGTGCTTTGCTCTCGCGGAGGAATTCCGGGAAGAACATGAGGTTGAACTCCTTGACGCCCTTCGCGGCATACTTGACGTAGAGGCTGCGGCAGTAGCCGACGGGGATGGTGGATTTGATGACCATCACGGCGCGGGGGTTGACTTCGAGCACGAGGTCGATGACATCTTCGATGTGGTGGGTGTCGAAGTAGTTGGTCTGCGGGTCGTAGTTGGTCGGGGCGGCAATCACCACAAAATCGGCCTCGGCGTAGGCGGCGCGTCCGTCGAGCGTCGCGGTGAGGTCGAGGGGTTTCTCAGCCAGATACTTTTCGATATACTCATCCTGGATGGGCGACTCGCGATGATTGATTTTTTCGACTTTTTCGGGCACTACGTCAACGGCTATCACCTTATTGTGTTGAGCCAGAAGAGTGGCGATGCTCAGTCCGACATAGCCTGTGCCGGCCACAGCGACGGTATATTTCTTCATGTTTTTTCGTTGGTTTTAAATTGAGTAGGGGGGAAAGGCCTTGCGGCGAGTGCAAAGTTAGCAAAAATTCTTTAACTCGTAAAGTTTTGAGGGGAGTTTATCCCGAATAAGCGGGATTTATCGAGATGAATCAGGATTAATCTCGATAATTCTTGATTAATCCCGATTTAGCCCGATTAATCCTGATTTGGCTCTATGTTTCGCAGGCCGTTGCAATTCGGGTAGTCGCTGCATCCCCAGAACTCCCGTCCTTGCATCTGCCCCTTCTTCTGCATCCGCCTGAGCATGGGGCGGCCGCATTTGGGGCATGGCGGCGCCCCGGAGGACGCAGCGACCTCGCGACGCGCTTCGATGCGCTCTTGCGTGAGATTTTCGGCAAATCCTCCCTGCTGCTTGAAATCACTGAGTTGAGTCAGGAGCATAGACGTGAGCATCGAATTGATTTTCAAGCACAACACCACCATACAGTTGGCAGCGTCGGAGGCGCTCCCATGCTTCAAGAAGCAATCAAACCGTGACAACTGCCTCGAAATATGACTCATAGCATCTGAAATGAAATTGTTGCCATACTCCGGGTTGTCAAGACGCAGGTTGATGACGCTGAGGAAGCGGTTGTCGTCGGAGTTCCAGGCCGTCAAAGAATGGCGCATCATAAAATTCAAATAGTCGCCCATCAATTCGTGGCTGCTTGCTCGGGCCACATCCGTAAGGCGCATCTCGGTTTCGAGCGAGGTTTCGTGACGTCCGGAACCTTCAGCGATATTGGCGCGTATGGAGCGGGCTGCCTGAGTCATTTGGTCGTACAGGCGGTGTCCCGGGTCAATCTTGTAGTCGACAAACCTATCGCAGAAGTGCTGGGTGGATAGCTCTATGATATTGGCCAACACCCAGGCGTTCAGCCAGAAATAGGACGGCGCCGAATTGAATTTTATCATGAGGTTGTTTTTTGGGGAGTTAGATTGTCAAGATGTCAAAATGTCAAAATGTCAATTTGACAAAATGACATCTTGACAATTTGAGTTATCATTACTTCTTCGCCGTCAGGCGGATTACTCGCGAGGCGTAGTCGGTGTTCTGGTGATATTCGACGTCGTGGGTGTTGGGGATGGGGAGGCCGTTGGCCATGAGGTAGCGACCGGAGTAGGTTTTGCCCTCGACGGCGAGGGGACGGCGGTCTATGGGGTTGAGCTCGGTGACGGTGTAGAGGCGGTCGGGGTCAAGACCGTCGAGGGTGACGCGGGGGAGCTGCTGGTTCATGAAGGTTTCGGTTTTCCACCAGAAGAATACGGCGTCATCTTTTTCGGGGGTGACATACATGAGCGAGGCCACGCCTTTGCGGTCGAAGGGCGAGAGGAGTCGGTAGAGGTCGCCCTGCTGAATGATGTGTCGCACTTTCTTGTAGTCTTCGATGGCGCGCCGCACTACGCGGCGTTCGTCATCGGTCATGTTTTTAGGCTGCATTTCGAGGCCGAGGCGACCGCTCATAGCTACGTCGGCGCGGAATTTGGCAGGTATGCGTCGGAATGTCTGATGGTTGGGTGAGGCAGAGATGTGGCTTCCCATGGCAACGGCGGGGAAGAAGTAGCTCGTGCCCCACTGCATGTAGATGCGCTGGAGGGCGTCGTTGTTGTCGGAGGTCCAGAATTCGTCGAAGTAGGGCATCAGACCCCAGTTGGCACGGCCGCCGCCGCTGGCGCAGGCTTGGATGATTACGTCGGGGTGGGCGGCACGTATGCGCTCAAGAGTGGCGAGGAGTCCTTTGTGATAGTCGATGTAGAGGTGACTCTGACGGTCGGAGGTGAGATACTGCGAGCCGGCGTTGTTGACGGGGTCGTTGGCATCCCATTTGATGTAGGCAATGCGGGGGTAGGATGTGAGGAGGGTGTCGACAATGTTGAAGACGAAATCCTGCACGGCGGGGTTGGCCATGTCGAGCACGAGCTGCGTCGAGCCGCGCGAGCCGCGATTGTCGAGTGCGGGAGCTTTGATGACCCAGTCGGGATGTGCTTCGAAGAGTTCGGAGGCGGTGTTGGTCATCTCGGGTTCAATCCAAATGCCGAATTTCACACCGATGCTGTCGGCGGTGTCGAGCAGACCGTTGATGCCATGAGGGAGTTTGCGGGTGTCTACCACCCAGTCGCCGAGCGAGGAATTGTCGACGTTGCGGGGATACTTGTCGCCAAACCATCCGTCGTCCATGACGAAAAGTTCGCCACCCATGTCGGCGATGTCGGCCATCATGCCGGCCATGGTGGGCTCGTTGATGTCGAAGTAGCAGCCCTCCCACGAGTTGAGCAGCACGGGGCGGGTGCCGCTGCCGTTGTGGAGCTGATACTTGCGGCCCCACGAATGGAAGTTTCGGCTCACGCCACCGAGGCCGTCGGGCGAGTAGGTGAAGGCGAGCACGGGGGTGGTGAACGTCTCGCCCTTCTTGAGCTGATAGGCGGAGTTTTCTTCGTTGATGCCGGCGAAGAGATGGTGGTAGTCGCCGTCATCAGTGTCGATGAAGATTTTGTAGTTGCCCGGATAGCAGAGCGCGGCACCGATGGTGCGCCCTGAGGTTTCGGAGGGGCGACCGTCGAGCGATAGCATCACTTCGGCATGGGCGGTGTGGGAATTTCTCACGCCGTCTTTGTTTTTAATCATTCTGACTCCGTGGGGCAACGGCTCCTCGGTGAGTTGCGTTTCGTTGGCCCATGAGCCGTAGAGCGACGAAAGCCATACGTCGCCCTGACGCACGGGGAGATAGCCCGACATGAAGCGGTTGAGTGTGACTGGCTTCTTCTCGTCGGAGGTTATGGCGGTCCAGGTCTCGATGACATCGCTTCCGGGGCGCGTGAGATAGAAGAGGTCGACGGAGAAGGGATAGTTGCGGTCGGTCATGGTGACGGTGGTGAGCGTCGAGCCGTCGGGGCGGGTGGTTCGCGCGGTGTGGCTGACGGCAAGGTCGGTGGCCATGTAGCCGTCGGAATGTGTCACCGAGAGAGCCGCCTCGGCCTTTGGATTGTAGCCATAGGCGGGGTAGGCATCCTGCCACATCCCGGTGGCTTCGTGGATGGCGTCGAGGTCGGCGGGAGCGAGACGCTCGCCGTAGTAGACGATTTTGAGCGGACTTCCTTCGACGGCGTTGAGCACGAGCGAGGTGGCGGGCGTAGAGATGTCTAACACTTCGCCCGAAGCGCCGAGAGCCGACGCACACAGGAGCGAGAGGGTGAATATCTGAATTTTCATAGGTAATAGGATTTTGTCGGGTGTAGGTAATGACTACAAAGATAGTAAACCGGGATGCATTTTCAAAACCATTCGTCGAAATCGGCGATAATCTGATAAAAAAGTATCATTGCCGCCTCGTCGGTCAAAAACATAGACAGCTGCAGGGGCGTTAAAACATCAAGAGGCCAAGCGCCCAGCGGGAAAACTAATTACCCTTCGGAAAAACGAAGCGGTGACATGGCACGCGCCATGTCACCGCTAAA
>JAAVAY010000025.1 GCA_014803815.1 Allobaculum sp.
CTCTTCAAAGCGAATATCTAAATGCGGATTTTGGGAGGAGATGACCAAAAAAGCCATTTCTTCTTGAATAAGACCTTCTTTTTTGAGCTTCTTTTCGATCAAGGGCCATGAATTCCAAGTAGAAAAGTGTAAAAAATGATCTTTGTCTTTAAAACCATAAAATCCTTCTTGGCTTAAGGCTTCTTCCACTTCTTTAGGATGACAAAGGTGAATGAGTTCCATCGTCTTAATTCTCCTCTTTTTTTTTCTTCTTTATTCCTATCTTTAAAGATTAGCCTATTTTTTGATAGAGGATCAACTCCCTCTTTCAAAAAAGGGATAGGTATTTTCCCTTTAACACCTCTCTCTTTGAAATAAATTGGAATGAAATAATTCTAATTTGGAAATCTTTGAAGGCTCTGAAACTACAATTAAGAAGAGGATGTAAATAAAGAAAACAAGAGTTCTGTTTGATCCAAGGAGGCGAATTTTATGAAACAACTTCAAGACTTGATCTTAGACTTGTGGAAGCCAAATAGTGTACGCAGTCGGTACACCCCCTTTAAACCCGTATTTATACGGTTTCAGGGCGTAGAAAATGAACAGGAATACAACGATTTATGTAAAACCATCGCTGAGTCTAAAGACAATTCGACCCTTCTTGTGGATGGAAACTTTGTTTTTCAACCTCGCCTTGATGTGTTAGCCCAAGTCAAAAAAGAACTCCCCACCTTAAATTTGGATCACTTAACCAAAGAATTTTTGATCATGTTTGCCAATCCTGAACTCAATGAAGTCTATTTGCGCGCCTTGAATTACACCATTGCCCTTGCTAAGCGAAATGGACTCTTTAAAACGCGTAAACAACAAGAAAATTTCATTTGCAACCAAATCGTCTATACTACTCAATACTTACTCAACTTACCCTTTGAACCCGATAAGGCGTGCAAAGTAATCGTATACGATCAAGGACAACTCGATGAAAAAGGTTTTTGGTTTTTAATGCTTTGTTACGCTATGGGAATGGATGTCATGGTCTTAGCTCCCCAACAGGAAAGTCCCTATTTTCACTATGACTTAGACCATCTCAGTCAATTGGTGTCTTATCCCAAAAGTTCGTACAAGCGAACGTTTGCGCAACGATCTGCCACAGGCCAAACCTTAAACAAGGTGAAGACCATTGTCTCCACTCTTTCTCAACAAACTGATGCGTCTTTGTTTGGACAAACGGGTGTATTTAAGCCTTGGATGTTTCGAGGAGCTCCTGTTGAACATCTTCAATTGGAAGGAACCCGTATCGATCTAGAAGATACGTGGAATCGAGAAGCTCGTTTGCGGGAAGGATTTCAAGTGGACCCTCATAAGTTACGAGTTCCCTCTTTTTATATAGAAATTGATGGCGTGGATCGTAATGTAGATGAATATCTCCGTTTAGTGGATTTATTAAAGGATAACGATCATATCCTGGTTGATACAAATAAAGGAAACACCATATTGCGCCCTTTAAAAGAGAAAAGCGAGGCCGTAAAGCTTGTCTTTTCGATGAATCCCAATGGAACCTTTGATCCCGCAAAACTTAAAGCCCAAGAAGGATATGTATTTGACCAATTGTCGGCAGAAACAAGTGAAATGTTTATCCGTAAGCTCAATACATTTTTGAGCAAAGATGGAAATCGGCTTTCCAAGGAAGAACGTGTTGAAATTGCCAACATTCTTTTATCCCTTTCGAAACCTATTGCGCGTATGATAGAAAATTTCGATTATCCCTTCCAAGTGCCTAAAATACTCGTGCTCTTAAATAAGGAAGAGCGCATTTCTCGTCCTGTGGCTTTGGCTTTGGAATTTTTATCCGATCTTGGCTTTGATATCGCCATTCTTTCTCCAAGCGGGGTTTCTGGATTGTCAGATAAAAAGCGTTCGATTTTACGTCTCGATAAGATGGTCTATGATTTTGACTTTTCCAAGACAAAAGAGTCGAATCCAAAAGAAAAGAGCTTTATGCAAAGTGTCTTTGACTTTTTTAAATAATCCAAAACGAATGGAAAACCTCTAAAAGTGTGTCCTTTTTGTAAGCTTTAAAGCGCTTGTCTCTTTGAGTGCGGTATCATAGATACTAACAAGCATTTTTCTTTTCCCTTGTTTTTAAAACCTTTTTAGAAAGGATTAACACGATGAACTTTGACAATTTGGAAAGTCCACTAGCCGTTTTAGACAACGATCCCTTTGCCGAAAGTGCTAACAGCCAATATGCTTATAAGCCAAAAGTCGATGTCACAACGGCAGTCGTTCCTGTAGTGGAGATGGAAGAAAAAGATAGCTATCAAATGGCCTTGCGCAACCTACCACAAGTCCAAGCGCTGACCAATGAAATCGATATCTCCAATCCCAAAACCATTCAAAACTTTGGATCTAAAGCGGGGGATGGAATCAGCAAAGTTTCAAGCCAACTTTTAGAAAATACATCCGCCATTCGTTCCAAAGAGATTTCGGAAATGATGGTCAATTTGACAAGTGTCATGAAAAAATTTGATGCGGCGGAACTCAGTATGGAGGATGCTACCGGCAAACGCGGCTTCTTTGGCAAGATGCGCAGCAAAGCACGGGAATCGATCGAAAACGTTGTGGCCAAATACGACAATTTAGCGCGGGATGTCGATCGCATTTCGGGAACGCTCAATCGCTATATGGTCGATATTGACAATTCCAATGCCAATTTAGAGAAGCTATACAAAGCCAATACCGAATACTTTAAAGCGTTGGAATGTTATGTCGTGGCTGCGGATATCGGCTTAGAAGAAATTCAAAATAAGATTCAAGAAGTCAAAGACATGCCTAACATGTCAGACGATCAAAAAAGCTTCATTATTCGCAAATTACAGGACAACTATTATTTATTAGAACAACGCAAAGCCGATTTACAAACGGCCGAAATGGTATCCTTGCAACTACAACCTACTCTGGCCATGATGATGCAGTCCAATTATCAACTCATGGGGAAAATCAACACCTCGTTTATCGTGACACTGCCAGTCTTTAAAATTTCCCTTACCAATGCTGTGATGTTGAAGCGGCAAGAAATCCAAGCCCAAAGTATTGCTCAACTCGATCAAGCCACCAATGAATTGTTGTTACGAAACGCCAACAACACGGTGGCCAATTCCAAAAATATTGCCCGTATGGCCAATACCACTGGAATTAAGATCGATACCCTTCAACAAGTCCAAAACACGATCATGAATGGCATTGATGAAGTCAATGAAACGATGAAATCGGCTTCCGAACAACGCCGTCAAAACTCAGCAGATCTCACTAAGATGATTCAAGACATGAAGCAAAAAGGCTTCGGAGGATAAACATGGCCATTCAACTGGATTTAAATAAGGAAATTCAACTCGATCTCGATAAAGGCATTACCCTCGATTTGGAAAAAGGGGACTTCGTCAACCTCTCAAAAAATCGCTTGGATCATGTGGTATTGCGCGCTGGATGTGGTTGGAACTGCCGTCAAGTCGAAAAGAAGGGATTATTTGGCTTAAAACGGCAAGTGATGGAAGATGTTGATTTGGACTTAACGTGCTCTTTAGAAGATGCGAATGGTAATGTCATCGATCGCGTCTACTTCAACCATCGGTCCGTTCCTGGCCTTCGCTTAGACCAAGACGATCGTTCGGGAAGTACAGGTTGGAAAGATGTGGACAAAGAATGCCGTTCTTTAGATAAGGACAACGAAAACATCATCATTCGCTTGGATCAAGTTCCCGCTTCGGTAGACCAAATCCGAATTGGGGTAGTAATTTATAACCAAGGAAGACAGATGAAAGGCCAACCCAATCATACCTTTGACATGATTGATAACGCCTATTGTAAATTGGTGGATGAAACCAATCGCCGTGTACTCTGTTCAATCAAGATGTCGGAAAAAGGCAGAGATCGAACGGCGGTGATGATGGCCATCATTAAACGTTATCAAGGCCAATGGGTTTTTGAAGCCGCTGAAGAATATTCGTATGCCCATGTTTTAAGCTTTTAAACTTGATAGATGCCTTCGTGAAAGGCATAGATTTTCCGAAGGCATCCTAGTTTTTTTCTGAAAGGATTGGTGACCCTGACTATGGATTTTTCTTCCCTTAACTTTTTAAATGGCGATGGACCGGATGATTTTGGGACTCCCGCCAATACGCCTGCTCCGCTTTCCCTAGATTTACAAAAAGGCTTTACCCTTGATTTGGCGAAACCAAATGGGGTGGCTTTATCGAGTGTACGCGTCTCTTTAATCTGGGATCCCGTTATTCAAGGAACCGATGTAGATATCGATTTATCCGCCTTTTTATTGCACAATGGGCGCATTCAAAGTGTGAATGATGTGATCTACTTTAAAACTCCAAAAAATGGCCCTGCCTCTTCTTACATCACTCATTCTGATGATAGTCGAACAGGAGCAGAAGCTTCTGGAGACGATGAAGACGAATGGATTCAAGTCAACCTCGATAAAGTGCCAAGTAATGTAACCAGCATTGTATTTGTAGCCAACATCTATAACTACCAAGCCAATAACCAAACTTTTGGTGTGGTCCGCTCTTTAAGCCGCATTACAGATTCCTCGACTGGAAAACCACTAGCCGATTTTGCTTTAAGCAACGATTATGCTACTGATTCGGCAATTGTTTTAGGAGCTGTCGAAAAACAAAATGGCTCTTGGGTGTTCAAAACCATCGGAGAAGGTATGATGGCTGATTTGAATGGTTTGTTGACTCGCTTCCAATAGCGATTTGAGCGTTTTAATCTTTAAAATTTGAAAGGATCCGCCCAAGTCGGATCCTTTTCCTTGAATTTTTTACCGATTTTTTCGATCTTCTAAAAAGGCACAGAAAGGATAGTTTTTATGATTAATTTTTCTGGATTTGGCGATTCACCCAATAAAAGTGCTCAAAACGATGGGTTATTGTTAGATCTCAACAAGGGAATGACTCTTGATTTGGTGAAAGAAAGTGGGGGAAATCTACATAAAGTGGATGTGGGATTGGCTTGGGATCCTGCACTCACGGGAAAAGATGTCGATTTAGACCTCTCTGCTTTCTTCTTACACCATGGGCGTGTGCAATCGCTCAATGATGTTCTCTACTACAAAGCCTCTCCAGCGGCTGCTTGTTTTCAATATGCTGAATACTCCGGCGATTCGCGCGATGGAAGCGAAGCAGATGGGGATGAGCCAGACGAATTTATTAAAGTGGATCTTGATAAAGTCCCCGCCGATATTGATCGCATCGTCTTTTTAGTGACCATTTACAATGCGGTAAATACCAATCAAACCTTTGGAGTGGTGCGATCCTTAGTTAAGATCGAAGATGGCTTAAAAGGCAAAAATCTTGCTACATATCGCCTAAACACTGATAATTCAGTTGACACAGCGTTTATCATAGGTGAACTTGTGCGTACAGGAAGGGGATGGAGTTTCAAAGGGATTGCCGAAGGACGAGACGGCGATCTCAATGATTTACTCCGCCTTTACTGCTAAACCTTAAAAGAGGAGAGTTGAATGGCAAAAGATCAGGAAAAAATAAATGCCACTGTTTCTGCGCCCATTGGTTTAACCACCAAAGAGGCCGAGGAAAGCAAAAGCAAGTATGGAACCAATGCGCTTTCGGTTAAAGAAACGGAATCGTTTTGGGATATGTACAAAGATGCCTTCAATGACATCTGGATCAAAATTTTATGTGCCGCCTGTGCTTTGCAACTCGTCATTTATGGATGTAGCTTCATTTGGCCGCAATACTTTCATCAAGATCTCATCGAGATTTTGGGTGTTGTCATCGCTATTTTCTTAGCTACCTTTGTAGGGACTTTGCAAAATTACAGAAACAATCAGCAATTCAATACTTTACAAGCTGAAGCCAGCAAGATTAAAACGAAAGTCTATCGCGATGGCACCATTCATGAAATGCCCATTGACGATATCGTCAAAGGCGATGTGATCTTATTACAAGCTGGAGACCAAGTTCCCGTGGATGGCGTTTTGATCAAGGGAAGCTGTAAAGTTAATCAAGCTTCTTTAAATGGAGAAAGCCGTGACGAAGAAAAAATCGCCACGAGTGAACCCGTAGATTTAACCGTAAAGTGTGAAGACTTCTCCAATCCCAATTGGATCTTCCGTGGCTCGGTGGTTACAAGTGGAGAAGTTTTAGTCGAAGCGGTTGTCATTGGTGATAATACGGTTTTGGGTGGAATTTCCCAAGCGCTTGGCGAAACTGGCAAACCATCTCCTTCTGCCGAAAAGATGGAAGTTTTGGCAGGACAGATTGGAAAGCTTGGAGTTGCAGGAGCCGCTTTGGCTGTAGCCGCCAACTTATTCTTTGAAATTTCTGGAATGCATCAGTTTGAAACCGCCAGCATGATTGCCTTGGCGATTCAAAACGTGATGTTGTTTGTCAGCATTATCATCATGGCCGTGCCAGAAGGCTTGCCCTTGATGTCCGCTTTAGTTTCAAGCATGAACAGTGGTCGTATGTTGAAGGAAAACATTCTCGTTCGTCATTCCGATAGCATCGAAACCGCTGGATACATGAATCGCCTGTATTCCGATAAAACGGGAACCATTACCGAAGGTGTGCTTTCCGTTGTTGATTGGATCAATGGTCAAGGCCAAGTGAAATCCAATATCAACGACATGGGCGCGGCGTTGAAAAAGGAACTTATCAATGGAATTGGCTTAAACAACGATGCGCTCAGCTCCGATGGAAAAGCCATTGGTTCCAATGGTACAGACCGGGCTTTAATGAACTATCTGATTTCTTTACAGGAAGANAACATCGATCGTTCCGTCATCATCGATAAGGAACCCTTTGATTCCCAAAAGAAATTTTCCAAAGTTGTTTTACAAGATTGCAGTTACTTAAAAGGTGCTCCAGACTTCTTTATTGATAAGTGCCAATATTACATGAACGGAACTGGACAAGTCGTACCGTTTACCGATGCCGATCGCAAAGCAGTGGCCAATACCATGCATGAACAAATGGCTCGTTCCATGCGTTTATTGCTCATCATGAAAGAAGACCAAGAACATGGCCCTT
>JAAVAY010000026.1 GCA_014803815.1 Allobaculum sp.
GGAGATGACTTGGACAAATAACAATTGATCAGGATTCAAAAGCGCATCAATTTGAGGAATAAGTTCTTTGGGGTCTTTGCCAGACTTGGTAATGATGGTGGGATTGGTGGTTACCCCTGTAATGGTTAAAAGATCATTGAGTTCCTGAATGGCTTCAAGATTGCTCGTATCTAAGATGAGTTCCATATAAAAAATCCTTTCTCGAAGCACGATTTTCCTTCAAGCCATATGACTCTTACTTGAAGGAAAATCGTGAAAGAAATTTATCGTTTTTATAAATTTTGTTCGGTACGGCCGATGATGTCATCTTGAGTGGCTTTAGAGAGCACATTGAAAAAAGCGGAGTATCCCGCGACGCGGACGATGAGATCTTGATGATTTTCCGGATGACGCTGCGCATCGAGCAGTGTTTCTTTGTCTACCACGTTGTATTGCACGTGATAGCCATGTAAGCGATTGAAGAAGGTGCGAATCAACATTTCTAACTTCATTCGATTTTCAGGAGTAGCTAATAAAGCCGGAGTCACTTTTTGATTGAGTAGAACACCGCCAGTGATCTTATCTGTTGGCAGTTTTGATACGGATTTGAATACCGCGGTTGGACCTTGCTTATCCATCGCATGACTTGGAGAGCATCCTTCGGCTAAAGGTTCTTTAGCTAAGCGGCCATCTGGAGTAGCCATAGTACCAAAGCCTTGGCCTACGTTTGCGGAAATAGAGGATGTTCCTGCATAGCGAATGCCTCCAATGGGCCCACGGCCATACCGTGTATTGGGATATTTTTCGATTTCTTTTATGTACGTGTCATACACATCGATCACCAAATGATCGACTTCGTCTTGGTCGTTGCCATATTTTGGTGCCTCCTCAAGGAGCATTTGACGAATGGCTTGATTTTTCGAGCCTTCAAAATTTTGATGCAAGGCATCCATTAAGTCTTGACGGCTAATTTTTTGTTCGTCATAGACCAATTTTTTAATGGCAGCTAAAGAATCAGCCATGTTGGCGATTCCGACTTGTAAGCCAGAAATGAAATCGTATATGGCCCCACCCTCTTTAATGGTCTTCCCGCGACCGATGCAATCTTGCGTTAAAGCGGAGCATAGAATATCAGGAACCTCTTTTTCTGAGGCTAAGTCAATCGCGTTTTCTGTGATAACACTCGCTCGCGTGAGTTCTACCATCACTTGATCAATGGCCTTTTTTAAATCATCATAGGTTTCCATATCTTCGAAATGACCTACTTCTGAGGCAAAGCGTTTTTGAGTGGTTTGGTCAATGCCATTATTCATAGCGACAAGAAGCAAGCGCGGAAAGTTGATGTAGGACATGCCAGTGCAACGATATCCCCATTTTCCAGGCACAGCCGTTTCCACGCATCCAATGGCAGAGTAGTTGTAAGCATCTTCTTTTTTCACTCCCCAGTTGATAAAGGAAGGGATGATGATTTCATCGTTATTGAAGGCTGGCATTCCAGTTCCTAAGCGCATGACTTCAATCGCTTCTTTCATAAAATCCAAGGGAAGATTGGCATGATAGCGAACGGTGAGGTTTGGTTGAGGCAGACGAACACGCGCTACAGATTTTAAAACCAAATAGCTCATTTCGTTGACAGCATCTTGTCCTTCTGAAGTTTGTCCACCCACTGTCACGTTTTGATACATCGGACTTCCCGCTGAAGAGAAGGTGTGGGATTGCGAACGCACTTTGTTGATGGTTTGAGTTTTGATCCAAAGATTAGCCAACAAATCGAGAGCTTCTTCTTCATCAATAAGGCCATTTTCTAAGTCTTGAACGTAGAAAGGATTCATATATTGATCAAAGCGCCCAAATGAAAGCGAGTGGCCATTGGATTCAATTTGTAAAACAACTTGAATGAGCCATACAGCTTGCAAAGCTTCATGGAAGGAATCAGGGGCTTCCCAAGGCACTTTGCGCAAGATGCGCGCCATTTCTAATAGTTCTTCTTTGCGTACAGGATCACTTGTTTCATGGGCTAATTCTTGAGCTAACTCAGCATATCGATTGGCAAAGCGTTTTACCGCTAAGCAAACGATTTCTACGGCTTTGTAAAAATGATATTGCGAGATGGATTCAGGCTGGCACAAGTCGAGTTCCTCTCGTTTTTGTTTGGCGCGTTGATAAAACCCCTTTAAGCCTGTTTGTAAAAGGGTAGGAAGATCCACCGCTAAGTGGGCATCTCCGGCATTAAGTTTGCCCTCCATGCCAAATAAACCCGTTTCCATATACACTTGGACTTCATCGGGCAACATTTCCATGCCCTTAGCCCGAAGGGTTTTACCCTCCCAAAAGGGAGCGATAGAGCGAATTTGATCTTTCGTTTCTTCGGTAATTTGAAAAACATCGCCATCGCGCTGATCGAACAAATCGAGTTCTTTCAAAACGAAATCCAACGTGTATTCAGGAAATACAGGGGCGTTGCGATTGGCGCTTGCTTGGTTTCCCGCCAAACGCGATTCGTCTTCGATGTAAATGGTCATATGATCCAAAATGGTTTCAAGCATCTTAGCCCGTTTAATCACCACTGGAGAATTGAGGTGTTCTTTATAGGCTTGCGTACAAAGCAAGGCGCGCTGGGCATCGATATAGGGATCCTTGTTTAAAACGTCGGTACGGTATTTTTCCATACGAGCGCTCAGCTCACCGAAATGGTCTACATTTTTCATCTTTATAATTGAACATCTCGAAGCGAAAGGTTTTCGAATTCTTCATTTTTAATTTCAAATCTTCCGTTTGAAATGTTTTTTCCTTTCTTGTTACATTTTTAGTCTATCAAATTCTCCTTTCTCGTCAATACGAAACAATATAAATTTTCAAAAATAAATTAATAAACTTTCATTTGAAACTTATAAACTATTCAAACGGGTTTGGCTTTGTTACACTAAAGTCATCCTTATCAAAAGCCTAAGCGGCTTCAATACAAAACGAGAAGAAGGGAAAAAATATGAATGCCACAATTTTTAATATCCAAAAATTTTCGATCCACGATGGTCCAGGAATTCGCACTACAATATTTTTAAAGGGATGCCCTTTACGCTGTGCTTGGTGTGCCAATCCTGAATCACAAAAGATCCGCATTGAACCCATATACGATTCTAAAAAGTGTATTCAGTGCCAAGCGTGTGTAGAGGCTTGTTCGAAGCAGGCTTTACATCTTGAAGACGATCGCATTGTGCGTGACTCAAGCAAGTGTACGGATTGCTTAGCGTGTACGAAGGTTTGTCCAAGTAAAGCGATGAAAACGGAAGGCGAACAAAAAGCTATTGAAGACATCGTAGCCTTATGCCTTCAAGACTATGACTTTTATGAACAATCCCAAGGTGGAGTGACCATTTCCGGAGGAGAGGGCATGATTCAACCTGAAGCGGCTAAAGCCATTGCTCTTGCTTTAAAGCAACATGGCATTCATGTCGCCATGGAAACCACTGGATTTGTTTCCTCTTCCATCTTTCAAGAACTTGCTCCCTTGTTTGATTTGTTGCTCTTTGATGTAAAGCACTACAATCCTGCCATTCATCAAGCCAAAACGGGTGTTCGCAATGAGCAAATCATTCAAAATTTAAAGTGGGCTCGCGATCAAGGAATTGATATTTTGCCTCGTATTCCTGTGATTCCAAACTTTAACGATTCTCTAGAGGATGCTAAAGGCGTGGCCAACTTATTAAAGGAAGTAGGATTAGACACAATTCAGCTCTTACCTTTTCATCAAATGGGAGAAAACAAATACCATCTTTTACAGCGCGAGTACGCCTATGAAAACACGACAGCCCTCCATCCTGAAGATTTAGTCGACTATCAACAAGCCTTTTTAGACCAAGGCATTCAAGCGTTTTTCTAACCCTACAAAAAAGGCGAACCTTTTTAGGCTCGTCCTTTTTGTATTTACAGTTGTTTATCTTTTGGCCAAGCGGGGTGATCTTTTTGAACATCACTCAAGCGAACATGAACCCCATGACGATTGAGCGAGTCAATCATCCCCTGCGAAATTCCCTGATCGGTGATCACCATATGCACGGCTTGAGCGGGAAGTTGATTGACCAAGCTCTTTTTGGTGAACTTAGAAGAATCGGTCAAGACATACACGTGACTAGCTTGGTCTACCATTTGTCGTACCGCTTGGGCGCGCATATAGTCTGCAATGCGAAAGCCGTTTTCATCTGTGTAGCCATCTGTTCCTAAGAAAAATTTATCCACCAAGAAGTTTTTGACTGTTTGTTCTAAAAGGGGACCCACTAACGCACGGGAGTCCTTTTGAATCTCGCCCCCAAGTAAAATGATGCGAATGGAATCTTCGTTCCGAATGAAATCCGAAATGAAAACGGAATTCGTTAAAATCGTCACGTTTTTTTTCCGTTTGGCTAGTTCCATTACAAATAAGGCACATGAAGACCCCGATTCCACCATAATAGTTTCGCCATCTTCTACTAAATCGGCGGCACACTTGGCAATTTGTTCTTTGAGTTCATAGGCATAATCCATGCGATTGTTGATGTCATCGGGACTAGGAATGCAGGCATAGCCATGCACTCGCCGGATTAATCCTGCATTTTCTAAAAATTTTAAATCCTTCCGAATGGTTACAGTAGAAACACCAGTTTTATCGGAAAGCGCATTGACACTCATCTTTTTTTCATCATGTACCAGCTGCACAATCTCTTTTTGTCGACTATTGATTGCGGTCATATCAATAGCGGATTGGATAGCTAAGAGGAAAATCCGCGCTCTCTTCCTGTATCGTATCCATTAGCCTTTTCTAGACTAATTTCCTCATCTTTCCCTTGAAATAAGACTTTGCTATCTCTAGGGATTATTATGAAAACGATGTTTTCAAAAAAGGAAAATCCATCCCAAACAAGCCCGATTTTGTTCTCAGTCTAGAGGAGCGTATCGACTTTCCTTTTTTCTTTCGATTGTTTTTGATTGTACCATACTTCTCCTCTTATGATTTCAAACGCAAGTTTAAAAGAATCGTTCGAAAATATGAAAATTCAAAAATTTGATTTCAAGAAAAAAACAAAAGTAATTTTTCTGTTTGGGATATAGCTTGGTATCGAACTTTTTTTAATATGCTTTCTCTTTCTTCCCTTTCCCAAGTTTTTTTGCACTTTCTTTTCTACTTTTTCTTATGATAGTTTTAAGAAATAGTCTAAAAATGAGCCGTTATTCAATCTGTTAAAATACAGCTTTACAAAAATAAGGAGACTTCCTATGGATATGTTGTTAGAGGGCCTCAATGAGAAACAAAAAGAGGCCGCTCTTTGTGTCGACCAAAACGTACGCATCATTGCTGGAGCTGGCAGTGGAAAGACGCAAGTGTTAATGGCCCGTATTGAATACTTATTAAAGGAATTGCACGTCTATCCTAGTCGAATTTTGGCTATTACCTTTACCAACAAAGCGACCAAAGAAATGAAAGAGCGCTTATTGGCTCAAGTCGGAGACATAGCTAAAGATGTCCGTATTTCCACCATTCATGCGCTTTGTGCACGCATTTTGCGCGAAGATGCGCAGGCTTTGGGCTATCCCAAAACCTTTACTATTTTGGATACCGATGATCAGCGAGCCATTTTAAAGCGCATTGCTAAAGACCTCGATATTCGTCTGAAAGACTATCCTGAAGCGATGAATCGCATTGCCAATTGGAAAAGAAGCAATATGGATCCAAAAAAACTTGTGGAGATGTATCAAAACGATAAAAGCTATCAAGGACGGTATTTATCTGTATATTCCACTATTTATCAGCGCTATATGAAGATCAAAGAGGAAATGATGGCTCTTGACTTTGATGATCTGCTTCAAAAGGCCGATGAATTGTTGAAAACCAGTCAAGCGGTTCGAGAAAAATGGCAAAATCGCCTTGACTTTATTCATGTCGATGAATTCCAAGATGTCGATCCCATTCAATATTCTCTGCTTCAATCGCTTACTCAGCCCGAAACGCGCTTAGCGGTCGTGGGCGATCCCGATCAAACTATTTATACATGGCGTGGAGCGTCTGTGGATTTGATTTTGAATTTCGATCAAGACTTTGCTCCTGTAAAAACAATCATCTTAGATCAAAACTATCGCTCCACTACTCCTATTCTTTCAGCAAGCAACACTTTAATCGCATGGAATCGAAACCGCATTCCTAAGGATTTGTTTACCCAAAAAGAAGGGGAAGCTCCCGTGGAAACGTTTTTTGGGGTGAATCAAGATCAGGAAGCCATGAAAATTGTCCAACAACTACAAGCTTTTCATCGTCAAGGCTATGCTTGGAAAGATATGGCTGTGCTGTATCGCGCCAACTATTTATCTCGCTCTTTAGAAAAGGCTTTGCAGCTGTATGGCGTGCCTTACACGCTTATCGGGGGCATTCGCTTTTTTGAACGCGCCGAGATCAAAGATATGCTTTCGTATTTGAAACTTTTAGCCAAGCCCGATCCGGACGATCCCAAAAATATGGCGATCAATTTAGCCATTGAACGCGTAATCAACGTTCCAAGACGCGGCATTGGACAAAAAACGCTTGATGAATTGCAAGCCGAAAGCGACGCACGACAAATCAACATGCTTGAGGTGATGAAAGATCCGCAAACCTTAAAACCAACCACCGCCAAAAAAGTAAAAGCTTTTGCCAATTTAATCGAGAGATTACAAGGGAAAGTACAAGAGCGCATCCAAAACGAGGAAGTGCCCAAAATTCTTGAAGATATTCTGAATGAAACGGGCTATAAAGAGATGCTTCAACAGGAAGGGCAAGAGGGTGAATTGCGTCTAGACAACCTATTAGAAATGAGAAAAGACTTAGCCGCGGTATTTTATGATGATCCCGACATGAGTCTGGAAACGTATTTACAAGACGTGGCGCTTTTAAGTGAAGCTTCTCACGATTTGGAAGGAGATGTGGTCACCTTGATGACGGTCCATGCGGCCAAAGGAAGCGAATATCCTATCGTCTTCATCAGCAACGTCAATGAACAAGTCTTCCCTTCCGCCCGCTCTTTAGATGAGGGGGGGTTAGCGGCTTTAGAAGAAGAACGTCGCTTGATGTATGTGGCCATGACCCGGGCTAAGGAAAAGCTATTTATTTCCTATAACATGGACTACGCTTACCAAACCGGTAACATGGACTACGCTTACCAAACCGGCCAGCATTATCAACCCTCCCGCTTTTTAAAGGAAATTCGAAATGACACAGAGAATCCCATCATCATTCCCAAAACCAAACCAAAGACCAAGTCCACTCGATCAACTTTGTCTTTTAAAGAAGAAGAGCTTCTCTTCCAGGCGATGATGGATGAACCATCCGTAGCCAAGCACCGCAAGAAAAAAAGATCCACCTCAAAAAAAACCAAGGGCTTTCATAAAGGGGCCAAAGTTGAACATCCTAAATTTGGACAGGGAATTATTACCCAAATTTCGGGTGACATCGTTTCCGTGGATTTTGGTGAATCGTATGGCCTCAAGCGCATTAAAGCCAACTTTTTAAAGGGAGTAGGGGAATGAAAACAAAATCGTCTATCGTGAAATTTCTTACCGATTTGGTCTTGTTATTTGCCATCGGATTATTGGTTGGCGGCGTGGTTGGCTTATTTGAAGCCATCTTTGTACAGGGATTGAATTTTGTCGTCAACTTGCGTCAAATGCATGGCAATTGCTTATGGCTGCTTGGATTGCCTTTTGCAGGATTGGTGATTGTCTGGCTTTTCAACACCTTTAGCAAATATTCTAAAGAGGGAATGGCCATCATCTTTAAGATCAACCAAGGCACGGCTGAGCGCATACCGCGCGCTTTAATGCCCTTGATGATCGTTTCCACTTGGATTAGCCAACTCTTTGGAGCGAGTGTCGGAAAAGAAGGGGTTGGCTTACAAATCGGAGCGGCCATTTCTAATGTCTTATCGGAATACGTTCCCTATCTTCAAAATAAAAAGACCATCATCATGGTCACGGGAATGGCAGCTGGCTTTGCAGGGGTATTTGGAACCCCCTTTACCGCCATTGTGTTTGCCATGGAAATTTTAGTCTCTGGATTGCTTGAATATCGAGCGCTGACTTCTTCGATTTCCGCAGCTCTTGCCTCTTCTTGGGTCGTGCATGAACTTGGACTTCATAAAGAAGCGATCCCTTTGAACTATACCTTTGAGTTTCATTTGGCCACGCATGGTTGGAAGCTTTTAATCTTGGGCATTATTTTTGGAGTAGCGGGCGCTCTTTTTGCGGTTTTTTTGCATAAAAGTCACGCTTTCTTTGAAAAAAAGTTTGAAAACCCCTATAAGCGTATTTTTTATTGCGCTATTCCTTTAGCGCTCTTGTTGTGGGTATGCATGGATGGCCGCTATTGTGGTTCGGGAATGAATCTCATTGAAGCCGCTGGNCATGGAGAAGAAATTTACGTTTGGGACTTTGCTTTAAAGCTTCTTTTATCCATATTTTCTTTATCCATTGGATTTGTGGGCGGCGATGTCACCCCTCTTTTTGCAGTCGGGGCCACTTTAGGAGCCGTATTAGGACCACTCTTTGGTCTTCCCGCTCCGTTTGGAGCGGCTTTAGGGTATGCTGCGACCTTTGGCGCGGGCACCAATACATGGGTTTCTCCTTTAGTAATTGGAATGGAAATCTTTGGATATGCCTATTTTCCTTTCTTTTTTATCACGTGCTCCTTTGCGTTTTTGGTCAATGGCAATCAATCCATTTATGGTTTACAGCGAAAGCTCATCTCCGTCTTTAACCTCAAAGATCTTGATTGGAATCACTCCTCTTTAGATCTCACAATAGCTCCTGAAGAGAAAAGCGATGAACCAAAAATACTTAATTCTTAGACGTTCTACCTAGACTGTATGTCTAGGTTTTTTATGTCTTGAAGACAAAAAATTCCTCTAAGCTCAGCTTAGAGGAATTCAATGGATCTTAAGGTAAAACTCTTTTTTAGTGATCTATAACAAGGAATCTATCCCATAGGGATCAGTGGATCAGGAAGCTTTTCTTCGCCACTATAGATGACATAGAGCTCTACAAGAGGCATTTTTAGGGACTTTAGGTGGTTAGAATCTTTTTGTTGAAGATCTTGATATTCCTTGATCAAGTGGTAAGCCTCTTGCGCTACGTCATAGGCAATCTTTGGTGACCAATGGCGTTGATTTGTGACAAAGATCAGACGATGATCTCGAACTAAAAACACCAAGTCATGCCTTTGGTTGGTTAAAGCCGTTTTCAAAGTCAAAATCTGAACATCGTTTTCGGTAATAGTTGTATCTTCGGGATGCAAAATTTGATACAACGCCAAGAGATCCTGCTTGACTTGGGACAAGAAGAGAAAAAAACTCTCTTTTATCTTCTTTTCTAAAATGGCCATGTTTTCTCCTTTCTCTTGTTTATAGGGAAAAAGAGAAGGGAAGAGTCACTTACAAAGAAAAAAATTAAAAAACGCTTTTCCTTTGGAATGCTCAAAGCTTGGCTTTTTAGATCTTTATGGTTTAACAGTTCAAGCTTTTTTCTTCCTTTCACCGCTTTCTTTTGTGCTTCATGAATTTTTAAATGGAAGGTAGAGGATTCAACACATTCTTTGTTACTATGTTGAGATAAACTTGGCCTTTTAGGCCAATCAAGGAGAATTTCGATGCTCGATGCGGAAAGCAAAAATCCTAAACAGATACAAAATACCTCTCTCGATGAAACAACCAAACAAACGCTCCAAGCGCATGAAGAGGCTTTAGAGACCAAACTGTTTACTGATCCCACCCAAAGAGGTGCAGATTTTTTAGCAGCCCTTTCCGATCAAGAAGGGCTGAATACGTCTTTTTTTGATCAAGACGGACAAGCCTTTCTTCAGGCTTTAAATCAAGGCGACATGGATTTGAACCAACCCATTGGAAAGCTTTGGCAAGCCTGGTCGATTCAAAGACTTCGCCAAAAACTTGAACAGTATTCTCATGAATACTACGTTTTGGACCAACCGAGTGTTTCGGATTTTGTCTATGACAATTTACTCGAACAATTGCAGTGGCTCGAAAGCCAAAATCCCGAATTGTATGATCCCAATTCACCCACCCAACGCATTATCGGCCGTGTTTTAGAAGGCTTTGAAAAAGTCGTTCACCAACGGCCTATGTTGTCTTTAGGCAACGTGTTTAACGAAGAAGAACTCAAAGAATTCATTACGCGCATTCAAGATCGCTTTGCGGATGCGAGCTTTGTATGCGAATACAAATTTGATGGCCTTGCTATGGCGTTGCAATATGAAAAAGGACACTTTGTGCGGGCTGTCACCCGCGGCAATGGCGTGACGGGAGAAGATGTCACAGAAAACATTCGCACCATCGCAAGCCTCCCTTTGCAAATCAATACCCAAGAAAGCGTGGAAGTGCGAGGGGAAGTCTATATGCCAAAGGCGAGCTTTGAAGCCTTAAACGCTTTGCAAGAGACGATGCACTTGCCCCTTTTTGCCAATCCACGCAATGCGGCGGCAGGTTCCATTCGAAATTTGGATACGAGTGTAGCCCGTAAGCGAAAACTTGATATTTTCTTATACACCTTTCAAAACGCCAGGGATTTTGAAATCACCACCCAAAGTGGATCTTTAGAGGCCATGCAAAAGCTTGGCTTTCCGATTTGCGATGCGTATCGAGTGTGTCAAAGCTTTGAAGAGATCTGGGCTTTTATTCAAGACACCACGCAAAAACGTGGCGATTTGCCCTTTGAAATCGATGGTGTGGTTATTAAGCTCAATGATTTAAACGAACAAAATGAACTTGGCTCCACTGCTAAAGCCCCACGCCATTCGATTGCCTATAAGTTCCCTGCCCAAGAAGTCGAAACCACTCTATTGGATATCGTCTTGAGTGTTGGTCGGACTGGACGCATTACGCCCAATGCGGTTCTTTTGCCTGTGCGCGTGGCAGGATCTTTAGTCAGTGCGGCCACCTTGCACAATGCTGATCGCCTCTTGAATTACGATCTTAAAATCAACGATCAAGTTATTGTCCGTAAGGCGGGAGATGTCATTCCAGAAGTCGTACGTGCGGTGATAGAAAAGCGCAATGGAGACCAACACGATTTTATTTGGCCTACCGATTGCCCAGTTTGTGGATCGAAACTCGTTAAACTTCCAAAGGAAGTGGACCACTATTGTCCCAATCCCGATTGCCCTGCCCGCGTCCTTGAGAGTCTGGTGCATTTTTGTAGCCGCAACGCCATGAATATTGAAGGCATGGGCGATAAACGAGTCGCTTGGTTGCATGAAAATGGCTTTTTAGGCTCTATTGAGGATATCTATATTCTTCATACCCGCAAAGAAGAGCTTCTCAGTCACAAGGGATGGTCAGAAAAAGGCACAAGCAAGCTATTAGCGGCCATTGAAGCGAGTAAATCGCGCTCTTTAGCCCGTTTGCTCTTTGGACTTGGCATTCGCCACATCGGACAAAAAACCGCTGAGCTTTTGGCCAATGCCTTTTTAAGCCTTGATGCGTTGATGAAAGCGGATGTAGCTACCTTAGCGCGTGTGGAGATGGTTGGAGAAATCATGGCCCAAAGTGTGCATTCCTTTTTCTCACAACCGGAAAACATCGCCCTCATTGAAGCTTTAAAGCAACAAGGCCTCAATATGAGTCAAGAAAAACAGCAAGAAGCCCTCTTGTCTTCTCCTTTTGCCAATAAAACCGTTGTGGTTACAGGAACCCTTGCTTCGATGAGTCGCCATGAAGCCAAAGCGCTCTTGGCTTCTCTAGGAGCGAAGACACCCGATTCAGTATCCAAAAGCACCGATTGGGTCATTGCAGGAGAAAAAGCGGGAAGCAAACTCACCAAAGCCCAATCCCTTGGCATTCCCGTTTTGGATGAAGCCCAATTTTTAGCCATGACTCAAAATCAAGAAGATGAGGGCCAAGATAGGCTTTCCCCTTCTGATCCACCTTTAGAGGAGCTACCCTTGTGAGACGCTTGACCTTTTTGCTTTTTGCCTTGTGTTTTGGCCTTTGCGCTTGCACGGATTCCCCTCAAACGCAAACGACCATTCCTTTAAAAACAGGAGAGTATGCGGCCGTCTTACCCTATACCACAAGCAATACAAGAGGAAAGCACATTGGGTTGATCAGTGATATGGATATACGTGTCCAACTCGAACAAGGCCTCATGGAGCTTTCCAAAACCTACTTTCCTCCTAGTGAAGTCGCGTTTCGTACCCATGTTTTTTTGGACTACGATGAACTAGACTCCACCGATGGATCGAGGGGATTGCTAGGAACTTTGCGCGATAACAACCCCAATGGGTTGAATCCGAGCAGCGATGAAGATTTTGATACGGGGACGGGAATTGTCAAGGGACCCATCTTGGTTTTGGATTTATATGAACTCGACTTTTACAGTGGTGGTGATTTAAAAGGCATCGCCATTGGTCTTGCTGTCCCTGATGAGGTGGAGGAAGATGGCAAAACCTATTCCATAACCCCTGAAAAAATAGTGGAATTTGTTAAAGCGAGTGCGACAAAGGTTGTGTCCTACTTAAGAGAGCGGTTTAATGAAATACCGCGCGACTTGCCCATTCTTGTGGCCGCCTATGAACTCAACAGCAATCCCTCTAGTGTTTCTAAAGGCGGCTTTGTCTATATGGAGTACTTCAACGGCCTACAAAGCATTTCTAGTGAAATCAATGAGGAGTATTTGTTGGTTCCTTCCAGTGCCTTTAGTGTATTAGAACCACAAATGGCTCAAGAGTTTAACGACTTTCGTCAAGAAATCGCCCGTATCTTATCCGATACCACCTTTACTACCGGACAAGCGCGCTTACGCAATGGTACAGTCCAAAAGTTGACCATTACTATTTCTGCTTATGGAAAAACCGTTAGTGAAATTTGGGCTGTCATTCAATCGGTGCGAGAAAAATTGGCCCTCTTTTCATCACAAAGCTGTTTGTATAAAGTCATTATCGAAAACAATGGTGATGTGTGTGCCTTGATGGATCGCGATCCTGAAACCACCGAGGTTCAAGTGCTCACCATCTATTAAAGTCTTGAAGACCAACTAGAAAGGATCAAAATGGAAAAGTTTTCAACTGAATACTTTCGTAAGCTTGCCAACGACTTGCGTTTTGATTTAAGCGATCAAGAAATTGAAGAGCTTAAAAAAGATTTTGTGGCGGTCGAACAACAAGTGGAATTGTTCGAAACCATCGATACCCAAGGTGTTGAACCCATGGTGTATCCCTTTGAAACGCCCACCGTTTTCTTGCGAGAAGATAAAGAAGCAGACAAATTGTCTCAAAAAGAAGCGCTTCAAAATGCGCCCGATGTCCGTATGGGTCACATTCATGTGCCAAAGGTGGTGAAATAATGAAAAGCAACTATTCTCCTAGGGAAGCCGCAGCTTTCCTTGCCAAAGTAAACCCCCTGCTCAATGCGGCGGTTACCATCGTTGAAAACCCTGAAGAAAATCCCAAAGCTGGAAAATTGGCGGGAATGCCAGTAGCCTTAAAAGACAATGTCTCCACCCAAGGAATTCGCACCACCGCTAGTTCCAAGATTTTAGACAATTATGTCCCTGTCTACGATGCTACGATCGTCCAAAAGCTCAAAGACGCTGGAGCCACCATCGTAGCCAAAACGAGTATGGATGAGCTGGGTATGGGAGGAACTAACCGCAATGCGGCTATTGGTCCAGCCCACAATCCTTGGAATACCGATCACATCACCGGAGGATCCTCAGGAGGCTCGGCAGCCGTGATGGCCCTTGAAGCTGTGCCTCTTGCCATTGGAACAGACACTGGCGATTCCATTCGTAAACCCGCCGCGTATTGTGGTGTAGTCGGAGTAAAGCCAACGTATGGACGCATTAGCCGTTATGGCATCATTCCTTACGCTTCTTCGCTTGATACGGTAGGCTTCTTTACTCAAAACATCGCTGATGCAGCTCTGGCCCTAGAAGTTTTAGCGGGTCGCGATGATCACGATATGACCTCTTCCTTTTTAGAAGTGCCCGAATACGCCACGCTTTTAAATCCAAATGTCCAAGGCAAAACCATTGGTGTTTTGCGTACAGTATCCGATCGCATTCGCAATGCCGATTTAGCCAAAGCCTTCGATCAATTGATTGAAGATCTCAAAGCTAAAGGAGCCATGGTAAAGGATGTGTACATGGACGAAAAACTCATGGAACTCATCGCCCCTGTCTACAAAACCATCGCCAACGCCGAAGCGACTGCCAACCATTCCAACTTGGATGGTCTACGCTTTGGTGTACGTGTGCCTGGAGAAACGGTAGAAGAAGTCATGACCAATTCCCGAACCGCTGGTTTTTCAAGTTATGTGCGAGCCCGCTTTGTGATCGGTTCCTACACCTTATTTGAAGAAAATCAGGATCGCCTGTTTCGAAAAGCGCAACAAATTCGCCGTCTAATTGTCGATGCGTATAAGAAATTGTATGAAGAAGTCGAAGTGATTCTTGCCCCTGCTGCGGTGGATTTAGCTCCCTTGATTGAAGAGAGTAGCGATGTTCGTTTTGGAGAAGACCCCTTTGAAGAAGAGCATATGCAGCTCGCTAACTTCTCTGGGTATCCTTCGCTCACTATGCCTCTAGGCTTGAGCGATGGCTTGCCTTTTGGCATCAACTTAACCGCTCCTGCATTTGAAGAACAAAACTTATTTGATGTCG
>JAAVAY010000027.1 GCA_014803815.1 Allobaculum sp.
ATCAACATCACTAAGCGGTCGATGCCAAGGCCTACACCACCCGTAGGAGGCATACCATATTCGAGGGCTTCAACGTAATCAACATCCATATCGTTGGCTTCATCATCCCCGAGTTCTCTTAAAACGAGTTGGCTTTCAAAGCGTTCTCTTTGATCAATCGGATCGTTGAGTTCAGAGAAGGCGTTGGCGTATTCATGGCCTTTGATGAATAACTCATAGCGATCGGTAAACCGCGAATCTTTGGCGTTTTTCTTCGCCAAAGGAGAAATCTCAATGGGGTAATGGTAGACAAAGGTAGGCTGTTCGAGGGTTTCTTCCACGTATTTTTCAAAGAAGAGATCCAAAATGTGGCCAACGGAGTTGTGTTTCTTTTCGAGTTCAATACCATGCTCCGTGGCTAAGGCTTTTGCTTCTTCAAAATCGGTGATGGCTTCAAAGTCGATGCCCGTTTTTTCTTGGACAGCTTCAGACATCTTGATGCGCTTAAAGGGCTTAGCCAAATCGATTTCGGTGCCTTGATAGGTGATCACTTGCGTGTCCTGCACCTCTTGAGCCACATAGCGGAAAAGACCTTCGATCAAATCCATCATCCCTTGTAAATCGGAGTAGGCCACATAGGCTTCCACAGTGGTAAATTCAGGATTGTGAGTTGGGTCCATGCCTTCATTGCGGAATAGACGCCCGATTTCATACACTCCTTCTAGCCCGCCTACGATTAGACGCTTCAAATTGAGTTCTGTGGCAATACGTAAGTACATATCGATATCCAGGGTATTATGATGGGTCACGAAAGGACGAGCAGCTGCACCGCCTAAAATGGTATTGAGTACAGGGGTTTCAACTTCGATCAAGCCTTGGCCATCCAAATACCGTTGAATCGCGCGGATGATGCGGGGACGCATCACGGCAATGGTGCGGGCTTCTTCGTTCATGATTAAATCGACATAACGACGGCGAAAGCGCTCTTCTGTATCGGTCAAGCCATGGAATTTTTCTGGCAAGGGACGTAAGGCTTTGGAGAGGTGCGTGTATTCCTTAGCGCGAATGGCTAAATCGCCATGATCGGTTTTCATCAAGATGCCTTCGATGCCAACAATGTCTCCAATATCACTCTTTTTGTATAGTTCATAGGCTTCCGGCCCCACGACATCTTGGCGGACATACACTTGAATCTTTCCATCGATATCTTGAATGTGCATAAAGCCGGCTTTACCCATACGGCGCTTGGTCATGATGCGACCAGCGACTTTAACAGGAACTTCTACGGCTTCGAGCTCCTCTTTGGTTTTATCTTGATAAACAGGAACAATGTCATTGGTTTTGTGGGTACGAGTGTACGCTTGACCAAAGGGATCAATGCCCATGTCGATGAGATCTTGCATTTTTTGGCGTCTGACTTTTTCTTGCTCAGTCAGTTTTACGCCATTGTTCTTCTTTTGTTTCTGGCTCATGAAAATCCTTTCTAGGTTGGGACAAAAGAATGTTGTTCTTTTGAAAACCTTGCTGCTGTAAACACTAGTGATTTTTCGAAAAGATGTCAAAGAAAAAGGGAAGGTCTCAAGCCTTCGAAATGGCTTCTTGGATTTGGGCCAGCGAAATGGGGCCTTCGCGTAAAATTTTGGGGGTGTCTTGGGTGCAATCGACAATGGTCGAGGCTTGCATCTCCTTGCACTCCCCTTCTAAAATGCCATCTAAATCTGGAAGCATCGCTTTAGCCTGCTCTTGATTGAGCGCTGCTGGTTGTCCCGAAACATTGGCTGAGGAAACCATCAAAGGGACATTGAGCCCATCTAAAATCGAAAGCAAGACAGGGGCGTTGGGAATACGCAAAGCGATGGTGTCTTTGCCATTAGTGTAAAAGCGATCCACCTCAGGCTTGAGGGCCACAATCAGGGTTAGAGGGCCGGGTAAAAAGGCCTTGGCGATGGCTAAAGCCATCGGGCTTAAAGGTTCGATGAGCGACTTAACTTGTTCAAGATGGCTACACATCAGTGGAATAGGCTTATTTTGATCACGATGCTTCATGGCTTTTAACCGCTCTAAGGCGAGCTTATTTCCATATATTACCCCTATCCCATACACAGTATCGGTGGGAAAGGAAAGAACCTCGCCATTTTGAAACGCGTTCACCATTGCCTCAATATCCTTGGCGGTGTATTGTTTCATACATTTCTCCAAAAATTCAAATAAACATAAAATATAGAAAGGATGAATCCATTTTGTTTGATTGATCTTGACTGAAGCTGCACAGTCAAGATGGTCCACTCGCCAAGAAATTGACGAGATTGCACTGCTCGAATTGCTGGAACACCCTAAAGCCAACTCACAACAACAACGCTTTGAAACAAAGGCCTTGTGAATGTCGCGTAAGCAGAAACAAGCAGTTGGATGCCACAATGGGCAATCAGCAGCCAAGCTTCGAAGAGAAGAAGGTTCAACGACTATCCCTCAGGGAGTAGAAATGAAGCCATTTCCAAGCGGGCAGCCCTTCGGCTTGAATCCCTTTCTTTTTTAAGCCAAGGTGAAGATATAGTCTGTGCTTGTCTGAAAGGACAAGAAGGGAATTCCCTGCATGATCTTTGCGCCATCATGTGAACACCAAACGGAAAAAGAGATCGAAAAGAGCGATAAAGCAAGTCTTTTCAGCTTTCCATTTTTCTTTTCCTCTTTTTCTACTTAACAGGATACCATTGCGGCGATTGCCACGCCGCTTGCGGCTTCGGCCATTTCCATTATTCGCCTTTCGGGTCCCGATGCTCTTTCCATTGTGGATCAGATGTGTACGCGAAATGTAGCCGATCAAAAAAGCCATACCATTCAATATGGCTTTATTATCGATCAAGACCAAGCTTTCATCGATGAAGTCTTGATCAGTGTCTTTCGGGCACCTAAGTCCTACACCTGTGAAGATGTAGTGGAGATCAATGCCCATGGTGGCCCCTATGTGGCTCGCCAAGTTTTACAACGTGCGCTTTCTTTAGGGGCGCGCTTAGCCAATCCAGGCGAATTTACTCAGCGCGCTTTCTTAAATGGACGCATCGATTTATCTCAAGCGGAAGCAGTTGAGGATATGATTGAAGCCTCGAATGAAGGAGCCCGTCGCCAAGCCATCGACTCCATTCGTGGCGAAATTCGCAAACTTTTAGAGCCTTTAATCGAGGAATTGATGAATCTGATCGCCAACATCGAAGTCAATGTGGACTATCCTGAGTACGAAGATGCTGAGCAATTGACTGCCCAAACTCTCTTGCCTCGCTCTAAAGGCCTTCTTGAACAAATGGATGCGCTTTTGGCTTGCTCGAAAAAAGGGTTTGCCTTACAAGATGGCATTCAAACCGTCATCATTGGCCGCCCTAATGTGGGAAAAAGCTCACTTTTAAATGCCTTGTTGCATGAAGAAAAAGCCATTGTCACCGACATCGCTGGCACGACACGGGATTTAGTGGAGGGGCGCTTATTGGTTGGGCCTTTTGCGCTGAATTTAGTCGACACGGCGGGAATTCGCCAAGGAGCTGATCAAATTGAACAAATCGGCATTGAAAAAAGCCGCCAATCTATGGAGAAGGCCGACTTGATTCTTTTAGTTTTGGATGGCTCTCAACCCCTGGATTCCCAAGATTACGATTTATTGGAACAAACCAAAGATAAAAAGCGCATTGTCCTCATCAATAAGCAAGATTTACCCGAAGCGTTTTCTTTGGATTCGCTTCTCTTACAAGAAAGGGATCAAGAGCGCATCATTTCCATCAGTGCTAAAGATGGCGACATTGCTCCTTTAGAACGGGCTCTAGAAGAACTCTTTGATGCTGATGGATTTGTATGGCAACCAAGGCTTTCCAATGAACGCCAAATTGGCTTATTGCAACAAGCGCGTCAAGATTTGTTAAACGCTAAGGAAGCTATGGAGCTAGGAGTAGAGCCAGATCTTATCGAAATGGACTTACTAGCCAGCCATGACCATCTCAAAGAGATTTTAGGAGAAGTCCATCGAGATGATTTACTCGATACCTTATTTTCCCGCTTCTGCTTGGGCAAATAAGACTCTCTCTAGTCTGATTTTCGGTAGGCTTAAAACAACAAAACCATTTTTTCCCATACTTTGCAAAAATGGTAAAGGAGCAGATTTCTATGTATTCTCAACTCATGCTGACCATTTTGAAAGAAGACGCCTATATGTCAGCATCCACCAAGTTCTTACATGAATTGACCGTAGACATAGCGGCCTTAGCGATGTATGTTTTAGAGCTTCTTTCCATCGCGTTGATTGTCTATTCTACCGTGGTGGCTTTTGTAAAGCTCTTCCGTCATGATCGCTATGCCCGCATTTACTTGTTGCATGGCCAATCCATTGGCTTAAGCTTTAAACTTGGTGCCGAAATTTTACGGACCGTTACCGCAACCTCTTTGCTTGATATTACCGAAGTCTTCTTATTGATCGTCATCAAAGCGTGTATGGTGCTTTTGATCGAACGAGAACTTAAGTCAGCGGATGCCGAAAATGAATTTCCCACTTCTGAAGAGGCCACTAAAACACCCCACGTCCAACATGTCAAGACGGGATCCTATCGCAATAAGTCTAAGTAAAGTCGCAAAAGCTCCTAAAGAAAAGGGAGCTTTTTTTGTTGGCCTTTTCTTTCTTTTGATGTGGGCTAAAGTTTTATAGAAGGAACCTAGAAAGAAAGGAACTCGTATGGACTTTTCAACCGTGAAAAAAAACTTAGAAGCTAGAGGCTATAAAGTACGTATTTTTGAAACCGCCAAAGAGGCGACTCAGTATTTGAATGAGCAAATCGATCAAAAAACCGTCGGTTTTGGTGGTTCCGTAACCTTAGCCCAGATGAATCTTATGGAAGCGTTACAAGAGCACAACACTGTATTTTGGCACAATCGCACGCCGCAAGGCGAAGATCCGAATGCTATTCGCCAAGCGGCCAGCCAAGCCGAGGTATATGTCTCTTCAGTGAATGGCTTAGCGGAAAGTGGTGAAATCATCAACATCGATGGCACCTGCAATCGCTTAGCTTCCCTTTTCTATGGCCATGACCAAGTCTATTTGGTCATCGGCCAAAACAAATTGGCTAAGGATTACGATCAAGCTCTCTTCCGCGCTCGCAATGTGGCCGCTCCTTTAAATGCCAAACGGGTAGGCGTGAAAACACCTTGTGCGATTCATGGCGATCGCTGCTATGACTGTAAAAGCCCTGAGCGCATTTGTCGTGGACTTTTAGTCCTTTGGGAAAAGCCCAACAATGGCGCGAGGTATGAAATTGTTTTGGTTAACGAAGACTTAGGATATTAGAAGGCATGGAAAGATCCATGTCTTTTTTTGACCAAAAGAAAAAGCCTAGCGAGGCTAGGCTGCTAAATGACTTTCAGAATTTAAAATCAAATCTCCTGGATTGACGCAATTTTCACCGCCTTGATCTGGAACGGATGGAGTGGTTGTCGTCGTGCCACCAGAGCTAGTCGGTGTACTGGGGGCTTCGGTAGGGTTGACAATGGGTGTTCCATAGGTTGGATCCACAGCAGGAGAAGATGGAGTTGTGGTGGAGACATCGCTTGTAGGTGGAATATAGATGGGTTCATCATAATAGTAATCATCTTCCACATACGTTGGTTCTTGAACGGTTGGCGTTTCCACTACGGGTTGTGTAGAAGTGGGGGTTTCTACAGTCGGTGTGGTTTGAACAGGTTCTTGGGTTTGAGGTTCTTCAGACTCTTCGATTGTTTCATCCACAGCGATTTCTTCTTCTACAGGAACTGGAGCTTCATAGTCTTGAGACGACATCGTTTGACCATCTTGGCGCCAAGTCATCACCAATTCGTCATCTTCTATCTTCAAAATACTTTGTAAAGAAAGCGTAGAGCTTTGGCTACTTGTTGTGCTAGAGGTGTTGGAAGCGCTAGACGTACTGGAAGCAGTAGAGGACGTACTCGAAGTACTGGAGGTTCTAGAATCCTGAATGACCATGGCTGCATCAAATAAAGCTGCCGTGGGAAAGACAGGCATCGTATACGTTAGAGTTTCTCCATCTTTTTTGGCTTGAATTTCAAGGGACATCCCAATGGATTTATCCCCACTTTGGACATACAAATCCGCTTGTTCACCACTTTTCCATTGGCCTTTGGTGGGCATGAGTTCTGGAGACGTGACGTTTTCATCGCTTTCAATGGGAACCAATTTAATGGAGTCAATATCAAGCCCTGTATTGTTGGTAAAAACCACACGCAAGGCTTGGCTGGTCGGGGTTCCAAAGACTAAATTTTCTTTGACCACTGTACTAATCGAAGAAGAAGCTTGGCTGCTGCTGGTCTTGTCTTCATTAGAAGAGCATCCAGTGAAGACAAATCCAGCCACCAATAGCCCCGACAACAATTGTTTGGTGGGTATATTCATTTTCAAAAAAATCCTTTCCAAGCCCAAATGAGCTGTGCATGGCTTTGGGCTCTTGAAAGCTTATTTTGGCAAATTTTTCGCACTTATTCAAGGACAGTTTGCACATCTAAGCACAAAACCTCTTCGCCCGTCTTGACGAGAGTTTTGACGATTGTCTCTTTAGGCAAGTAATCCTTCATCAAATACACCCCATAGCCATCTTCCAAATAAAAGACGGGATAGGTGTATGTCTGCCCATTGGGCCAAGTGGTCTCAAGGTAGATCTCGCTATTTTCGGAAAGATTGGGAATGGTTCCCGAGATATACATCCAGCCTTCAGCATCACGCAAATTTAAAATGGACGAAGTCTGAATACTGGATTCCTTAGCCGTGGCGTCTTGGCTGATTTGAGCTGTTTCTTTGAGCGCTTGTTCTTTTTCTTCCACCCCATCCGCTAAAGTGTAGGTCATATTTTGTACCACTGGCATTTTCATAATCGCAGCTTGTTCTTGAAAGGCACTCATGCGTCGTTCGGCGCGTTCAATGATCACCCATTGCGGTTTTAAGGCCTCAATTTGGATTAAGTTGTATGGCGTTAAGCGGGAGAAGTAGCTCTTAGCAAAATGATTGGCAAAAAAAGGAGCGAGAGCTTCACCAAAGGAATCGCGAAACATCAAAAGCATGCCCGAGCCAGCGGGATTTGAAGTTTCAATCCAGTTATCCATGAAATCAACAATCTCATTATCCACCTGAAAGGAAAAAGCCTTGTTGTAATCGTAGTCGACTTCAGGCGTAGCGCTTTCTGGATTGAGCATAGTATCTAAATCGGATTCATGAGTAGGCATAGGGGTGGGGGTGAAGGTGGATAAATCGTTGTGTTCAATGCCCATGGCATCCATCAAAGTATTGTAGGCCACTAAAGCCCCCTCGTTTGTCCAATGGGAATCCTTGTGGAAATATAAGGTCCGTTCATCGTTGGATAAAGGCGTTTTCAAATCCACACACGGAATCCCTCCCTGAGCTAAGGCATTCATCAAACGATCGATGTCCTTGTCTTCGGTTTCTAAGTAGCGATCTTTCATCTGTTCGGGGTAAACGGTGTTTTTGTTGGGAACAATGGTGACCAAAAAGCGAGATCCTTGAGAAGTGATGGAGTATTGGATGAGCTGCAGGTTATGGACGATGTTGTGGATTTGGCGATCGCTCAAGCGATTGAGGCCCGTGAAGTTATCAAGGGTTTCTTGGTAAAATAACCAATCCTCCTTGCCCCGCAACACATTGCGAATGCTCGATTCGCGAAAGAGACCATTTTCCAAATCCGCATAGGCTGTAATCAGCCAAGAGCGAAAGGCAAAGTGATCATCAAACCAATTTCCAAGCTCAGAAAGAATCTTCGCGTTGAATTGACCATTTTCCATGAGAGTAGGAAAGGCAGCGAGTTCTCGCTTTTCACTGGTTTCATCGCTTGACCAAAAGGCCATGCCCACAAGCGGAAGAAGCAAAGTAGCGATCAATACCGTGGTAAATAATTTTGGGAGTAAATTTTTCATAGTATTTAAAAACGGAAATAAATAAAGGGATTATAGGTTCCCGCTGAAAGCGCCAAGATGCAAACCACCAATAGTGCATAGCCACCAAGATAAGACCAGCCAACCATCGGAGACTCATCAAAGTTTACTTGTTGCCACAAAGGAGCACTGCCTACAGCAGCAGCGACTAGAGCTAGGGCTAAAACAGGGGAGCAAACCGAATACAACAAAGCCATCGAGTTCCAATCGAAGTGGAAGCCTATAAACATCTGCGTGATCATAAAGAGGCCTTGGCTAACCGTGTCGGCTCGAAACATCACAAAGCCCACAATGACAATGAGCATGGTTCCAAGCCAGCCGATGAATTTAGGCAAACGGTTGAGATGGAGCAGATCTTCAAGCACGATGAAGCAACCATGCCAAAGCCCCCATAACACAAAAGTTAAATTGGCTCCATGCCAAATGCCAGTAGCCAAAAAGACGATCAGCTTGTTCACATAAGTGCGAATAGTTCCCTTTCGATTTCCCCCTAAAGGGATATAGAGGTATTCGCGAAACCATGTGGACAAAGAGATATGCCAGCGTCGCCAAAACTCTTGAATGGAGCATGAGATATAAGGGTAGTTGAAGTTTTGGTGAAAGTGAAAGCCAAACACTTCCCCAAGCCCAATGGCCATATCCGAATAGCCAGAGAAATCAAAGTAGATTTGGAACAAGTAACAAAGAGCCGCCAGCCAAGCGCTGCCGATATTGATGTAGGAAGGGTTCGCCGCAAAGAGCAAATCAACGGTACTCGCCAAAGTATTGGAAATAAGTACCTTTTTTCCAAGCCCTACACAAAAACGACGAAAACCAAGAGCGGTGGTTTGGGAATCCATGGAGCGATGTTCAATTTCCACAGCGACATCGTGATACTTCACGATTGGACCCGCAATGAGCTGGGGAAAAAGGGAAATGTAGAGCATCACATGCCACAAACTTTTTTGGGCAGGCACATCTTGGCGATACACATCGATAACATAGCTCAAAGCCTGAAAAGTAAAAAAGGAAATTCCTACTGGCAAAGGCAAGTGGGGCAGGGCAATCGTTAAGCCAAATAAAGCATTAATCCCACTTAAGGCTAAGTCCAAATACTTAAAGACAAACAACAAGCCGATATTAATCACGATGGCGAGCCACAAGGCCCATTTTTGGGGGCCATTTTTCATGGCAAGGCCTAAAAGCCAGTTGACCAGTACGCTAAAGAGCATCAACAAGACATAATATGGTTCTCCATAGGCGTAAAAGAGGAGTGAGGCAACAATCAATAAGCCATTTTGATAGGGAATGGACTTGGAAAGTCGACTCAATAAAAACACCACGGGCAAAAATACGCATAAGAAGACCATGGAAGAAAAAACCAAGCAAAATCCTCCTTTCCAAGAGCATGGAGCAAACAAGGCTTGGACTTGTTTTGCCAACGCTATGCCCATATTTTGGCAATAGCTGTCCCTATTTTACTCACAAAGACTTTACCAAATACAGGAGAAATCACCTAAGCCTTACGCATTTTGTTTTAAGAAAGGAAGGATAAAAAAAAAGACAAAGTCCGAACGAACTTTGTCTTTAAGATGATTAATAGTGATAGCTTTCGACAGTGTAGACGAAAGTAGGACGCTCTTTGGGTTGCATGTAGCAAAGATCGGCTTTAAAGCCTTGGGCAAAGCTACCATCAAAGATGTACCACTTGCCATCGATATTAAGCTCAGCCCAACCGTGTTCTTCTTGGCCATTGACCGTTTTCACCGTTCCTTTAGCCAAGCGCCCTTCATAGCCTAAATTGCGGGCCAATGATAAAAACGTCGAGGCAAAGGTATAACAGTTTCCCGTATGGCTTTCTAAGCCATATAGAGCAAAGTTTTGTACGTGGGTACGCCCTTCTGGTGGAGTGCGCCATTGGGGATTAAAGGCTTTGTAGACGATGGTTTGATACGTCCAATCAAAGCAATTTCTTAAATCCTTCCCCACCAAATCATACACGTCGTAGCAATCGAGCATGATTCGCTCATCTACAGAGAGGGTTTGTTTTTCTCCATCAGGGCCATAGCTTACGCCATCAACCGTGCAATCTTTAAGCATCGCCCCATCATCACCAAAGCAAACAATACTATTTTTATCTTTGCCACTTTCCTCTTTACTCAAAACCATAGAACCAATTTTGGCTTCTCCAGTTTTGGGATCGAGGTAGTAGGTTTTGCCTTCATATTCAGTCCATCCGGTCAATTTTTGACCTTGGGTATCGAGAATATAAATCTTATCTCCCTCTTGGACCAAACCAGTAAGAGTCGTCAAATACCCATCATCATCTAAAAGATAGGCATCGCCCTCGATCGTTTGAAGACCCGTTAAAGGTTCAAGCGTTTCGATATTCATGTATTGAATTCCTCTATCGGTTTGGACTTTGGAGTAAGGGGTTAAGCCATACCAGCCAATTTTTTCATCAAGCCATCCCCCACCAGTGAGGTGGTTCGCTTCAGTTTGGGATACGGTATAGTTATGGTTACGAATATAGTCGTTGGGATTGTATTGACGATACACCGCACTAGCATTCACTTCATCCCCATCAAAGGATTTCCAGCCAATCCCCTCATCTTTCCAACCCGCTTTGACAAGGGCATCGCGTTCAGCGGTATCGGTAGTGTAGTGGTGGTCACCTTCGGGATTGTATAAGCGATAGACATCTAGACCACTATGGATTGGAGCATACCAACCAATTCCTTCATCTTTCCAGCCTTCTTCCACTAATTGATCGCGTTCTTCTTGGCTAGCCGTATAAAAATGCTCGCCTGAACTTTTGTTATAAAGGCGATACATGGGAGTCATCTCAAAGGTTTCTAAGATTTGATCGACTTGATCCATCTTGGCTTTGAGTTGCTCTTTTTCGCTTTCAGAAGCCTTAGCGTATTGATCGGCTAACTCTTTGGCATACACTTTCCATTCGTAAATGGTGCCAGTGCCTGGTGTTTCTAGATTTGTCGCCTTTTGGCTGGTTTCCATTTCTTCAATGGACGTTTCTACACCATTAAGAGTGCTTTCTTGTAGGCTAGTCTGACTGGTTTCATCTTCCATTTCCTGCGCCAAAAGGGGCATAGAAAAAGCGGAAAGAGACATGGAGCTAGCGGCTAAGGCAAGAAGCATCTTTTTATAAAAAGGATATGTGTTCATAAGGACCTCTTTTTTCTAAATATGAAACTTCAAGTCATGGAATTACCAAACAATAAAAAGGCCACATCAAAAGATGTTGGCAAAATATTGAATGGCATTGATATTGCTTGCCTAGCCGTTCGGCTCAAGCAAACGAGAATATTCAGAATCTCGAAAATTCGGTTTCTGACTCAAAGAATTTTAACAGTCAAGCGCTCTGCTCACAAGAAAATTTTAATAAAAAGTTGAATCTTACAACAAAAATTTAAAATTTTTTGAAAAATCACAAAAAATTGGAAAAAATTTAGAATTTATGCCAGATTTATCGAGAAAAAATAAGGAACGTTTTCTAGTTCTAGGCTAATCAAAAGACAAATTTCTTTGACTGGTGAAAAAAACGAAAAGGCATAAGGCCAGTCTTTCCTTTTATTTATATTACTTTATCCATAAAAAAGACGAAAACGTTTGAGTAAAAAGTCGGACACTTTTTATAGGCAAGAAACAATGGAGGATAGGATAAAGAAAAATTCCTAAGATGGCCAAAAGACGCAAAAAAGGACTATAGCTTGAGCTACAGTCCTTTAAAGGCTTCAAGGAATTAGCGATGAGCTTCTAACCACGCTTCTTGCTCTTCATCAAGATTTACTAAATCACCATTCGCATCAAATTCATGACCATCAACGGTAGTATTGCGTAACAAGCGTCCAAATTGGTCAAAACCGACAATGCGGGCTCGTTGACCATCTTGTTCTTTAGTGAGCTTTTGAATACCTGTTAAGGCTACAAACGTCTTGCGATCAAAGTAATAGGTATGATCATCGTACTTTTGCCATCCCGATAGGCGCTCTCCATCCTCACTACATAAGATAAATTCACCGTTTAAGAAGGCGAGTCCCTTTAACATTTCTCCATTCGATTTAGGTAACAAATAGTAACGAACACCACAAATCGTTTGATCTCCAGTTAAAGGCTCCATGGTGTGGGTGTCATAAAAATAAGTAGAACCATTGGCGTTAACCACTTTAGAATAAGGAGCTACGCCATACCAACCGATTTCTTCATCTTTCCAACCCAATTGAATCAACGACTTCATTTCGCTTACTGACATAGTGTAATTGTGGTTGCAAATTTTCTCGTTGGGATTGTATTGGCGATACACAGGAGCCGCATTGACTCCATCTTGTTTGCTTAAGGTTTTCCAGCCTACGCCTTCATAGACCCAACCGTATTTCACAAGCGCATCTCGCTCTTCTTTAGAAGTCGTATAGTGATGATCTCCTTCGGGATTGAATAAACGGTAGACAGGATCGCCTTCCGCTGGAGCATACCAGCCAATTCCCTCATTTTTCCAGCCATCTTCAATGAGTTGCGTCCGTTCAGATTCGCTTCC
>JAAVAY010000028.1 GCA_014803815.1 Allobaculum sp.
AAGGAGAAAGACCTTGAGAAGCCACCCACAAAAAGAATACAAATACGACCCCTGTCGCAAGCTGTACTTGCCATGATGGTAAGGAATCGTACCAAGCGTTTGAAAGGCACATCCAAGCTAATGCTTTCAAACCGCCACTTCCTTTTGATGCAATATATGGAATGTGTACTACCCAATAGGTGTAGCCAGCGTAATAGGCTAGCTTTGGATTCGTGGTTTCAAGTACCCAGCTTGTTACACCGCCGCCAGCGGTTTTGAAAGCTGAACCAAGCTCACCAACCATAAGAGCGTAGGGCACAAAATATAACGCGAACATCAGGATCCATGAGAAGATGACCTGTGTTCCGTTAAAGTAGGCAAAGCCGTTTACGACGTTTCCAAAACCCCATACAGTCGAAAACGCCATGAATGCTAGAGTTATCCACGAGATCTTTTTCTGATCCGCTGCTCCACTAGCATTACCAGGTTTAGCCATGTAAAGAACACTCCTTTCTTAATTTTCTTCTTTTGACATTATTCCATAAAGTTCCCTGAATGTGGATAAAAAATATAAATTTATCCCAAATTCTTGGGAAATTATAAAGAGTGAGGTGGCTAAAAGGAAAGAAAATTAGGGCGTTAAGCATTTTTATAGACATTTTCAAAAACAATGATACTCCCTAACAATATAAAAACGGAGAATAAAAAAAGGGACAACCTAAGCTGTCCCTTTGATGTCTGTATAGAGTTTTAACAATGGTGTTGAAAATTATTCAACGATTTCAGTAACGTTACCAGCACCTACAGTATGTCCACCTTCACGGATAGAGAAAGTAGTACCATTTTCGATAGCGATAGGAGCGATAAGTTCAACGTTCATTTCAACGTTATCGCCAGGCATAACCATTTCAACGCCATCTGGTAAAGTGATAACACCTGTTACGTCAGTTGTACGGAAGTAGAACTGAGGACGATAGTTGGAAACGAATGGTGTATGACGTCCACCTTCTTCTTTGCTCAATACGTAAACTTGAGCTTTGAATTTTGTATGTGGATGAACAGAACCAGGTTTTGCAAGAACTTGTCCACGTTGTACTTGGTCACGAGCAACACCACGGAGCAATGCACCAATGTTGTCACCAGCTTGAGCTTCATCAAGTTGTTTATGGAACATTTCAAGACCAGTTAATACAGTTGTACGAGTTGGTTTGATACCAACGATTTCAACGTTGTCAGCCAAGTGAGCCGTACCACGTTCAACACGTCCAGTCGCAACGGTACCACGACCAGAAATAGTCATAACGTCTTCGACAGCCATCAAGAATGGTTTATCAACGTCACGAACTGGGTCGTCGATCCAGCTGTCAACTGCATCCATAAGTTCATCGATAGCTGGAGTCCATTGGGCATCGCCTTCAAGAGCTTTTAAAGCAGAACCACGGATGATAGGAGTGTTATCTCCATCGAATTCGTACTCATCAAGGAGTTCACGAATTTCCATATCAACGAGATCGATAAGTTCTTCGTCATCAACCATGTCGCATTTATTCAAGAAAACAACCATTTTAGGTACGCCTACCTGACGAGCAAGCAAGATGTGCTCACGAGTCTGAGGCATTGGACCGTCAGTAGCGGCAACAACAAGAATAGCACCATCCATCTGAGCTGCACCAGTGATCATGTTTTTGATGTAGTCAGCGTGACCGGGGCAGTCTACGTGTGCGTAGTGACGATTTGGAGTTTGGTATTCAACGTGGGCAGTGTTGATTGTAATACCACGTTCTTTTTCTTCTGGAGCACCGTCAATCTGATCGTAATCAGTTTTTTCAGCCATACCTTTACCGCTCAATACGCTAGTGATAGCAGCAGTAAGAGTAGTTTTACCATGGTCAACGTGGCCGATAGTACCAATGTTGACATGGGTTTTGCTTCTGTCAAATTTTTGCTTAGCCATTTTATCCTCCTAGATTTTACAGACTGTAAATAGTTTAAAGGATTGGGTATCCAAAAGCAACGATTTCAATTTTACTTTCCGGATTCCGCAATAATCTTTTCCGAAATGCTCTTTGGTACTTCGGAATAGTGGTCAAACTTCATGGAGTAGTTACCACGACCTTGAGTGAAGGAGCGTAAATCTGTAACGTAACCAAACATTTCAGACAGTGGAATCATCGCACGCACGATCGTTGCATTCCCACGTTCTTCTTGGTCAGTGATCTGACCACGACGGCTGGANACGTCACCCATTACAGATCCAAGATACTCCGAGGGAGCNGTAACTTCAACAAGCATTACAGGTTCAAGCAGTACAGGATTGCATTTTTTAGCCGCTTCNCGAAGNGCCATGGAAGCNGCAATTTTNTANGCTTGTTCCGAAGANTCGACATCATGGTAGCTTCCATCAAAGAGAGTTGCTTTGACATCGATCATNGGATAGCCAGCCAATACACCTTTTTCCAAAGCGTCTTGGAGACCTTCGTTNGTGGGTTTAATGTATTCCTTTGGAACCGTACCACCNACTACAGCATCAACGAATTCATAGCCTTTGCCTTCGTTTGGNTCGAATTTGATCCAAACGTGACCATATTGACCTTTACCACCAGACTGACGGATNTATTTTCCTTCGCATTCTGCTNCATTACNCAATGTTTCACNATAAGCCACTTGTGGTTTACCGATTTTCGCATCCACNTTAAATTCACGACGCAAACGGTCAACGATGATATCAAGNTGAAGTTCNCCTACACCNGCAATGATCGTTTGGCCAGTTTCTTTGTTTGTNTATGTTTTGAACGTTGGATCNTCTTCAGCTAATTTAGCCAAAGCTAAGCCCATTTTATCTTGNTCGGCTTTGGTTTTTGGTTCCAAAGACAATTCGATAACNGGTTCTGGGAATTCCATTTGTTCAAGAATAATTGGATGATCAGGATCAGAAAGAGTATCACCAGTGGTCGTNTTTTTCAAACCNACCGCTGCNGCNATNTCTCCNGCANANACCTGAGGAATTTCTTTACGGTTGTTAGCATGCATNTGCATTAAACGACCGAAACGTTCCTTAACATCTTTAGTNGAGTTNAGAACATAGCTTCCAGAATCCGCTACACCNGAATAGACACGGAAGAATGTCAACTTACCAACATATTTATCGGTCATAACTTTNAACGCAAGAGCCGNAAAAGGTTCTTCATCCGAAGCATGACGNACATCNGCTTCTCCATCAAGAGTNGTTCCATTAATGGAAGGAATATCTACTGGAGAAGGCANATANTCAACAACAGCATCCAACATNGGTTGAACACCTTTGTTTTTATAAGCGGANCCACANAGAACNGGGAAGAAATCACCGTTACATACNGCAATACGCATNACNCGTTTGATGTCTTCTACAGAAGGTTCTTCCCCTTCCAAAACTTGCATCATGAANTCTTCGTCGTAATCNGCTAAGAGTTCGAGAAGNTTTTCACGATACTCTTCCATTTGATCGACCATATCNGCNGGTACTTCACCATAAACGATTTCCATACCTTTATCGCCTTTNTTNTAAANAGCGCGACGTTCGATGATATCAACGATTCCTTCAAAATCACTTTCAGCACCGATTGGCAACTGAATNGGGCAGGATTTAGCTCCTAAACGATCCACGATCGTGTTGCAGCTCATAATNAAGTCNGCACCCGTGGANTCCATTTTATTAACGAATACAATTCTTGGAACTTTATATTCAGTGGCTTGACGCCATACAGTTTCTGTTTGAGGCTCTACGCCAGCTTTGGCATCCAAAACAGTTACAGCACCATCCAATACACGCAAGGAACGTTCTACTTCAACGGTGAAGTCCACGTGACCTGGAGTATCGATGATGTTAATACGGTTGCCATTCCAGTGAACGGTTGTAGCNGCAGAAGTAATGGTGATACCACGTTCTGCTTCTTGGTCCATCCAGTCCATTGTGGATGCACCGTCATGGGTTTCACCAATTTTTCTATTTACACCTGCGTAAAATAATACACGTTCAGTGGTNGTTGTTTTGCCGGCGTCGATGTGAGCCATAATTCCAATNTTTCTTGTGTTTTCAAGGGAATATTCTCTTGGCATACTTCGACATCCTTTCGTTTCAAATTTATAANTAGCCAAGCTGGCTTAAGACTCTTACCAGCGGTAGTGAGCAAATGCTTTGTTGGCTTCAGCCATACGGTGAACGTTGTCACGCTGTTTTACAGAAGCCCCTGTGCCATTAGCCGCATCGATGATTTCTGCAGCAAGACGTTGTTCCATTGTTTTTTCATTACGCAATCTTGCGTAGTTTACAAGCCAACGAAGACCTAACGTTAAACGTCTTTCTTCGCTTACTTCCACTGGAACTTGATAGTTGGCACCACCAACGCGACGAACTTTCAATTCAAGTTGAGGCATGATATTTTCAAGTGCTTGTTCAAACACTTCCATTGGCTGTTTTCCAGTTTTAACTTCTACAATATCGAATGCATTGTACAAAATCTTTTGAGCTGTTCCACGTTTTCCATCAATCATGATTTTATTGATTAAACGAGTTACGAGCTTAGAGTTGTAAATGGGATCTGGAAGTACATCCCTTTTCGCTACATGTCCTTTTCTTGGCATGGTCTATTCTCCTTTCACGACTGATAGATAATTTTACTTTTTAGGTTTTTTCGTTCCGTAAAGAGAACGGCTTTGTCTGCGATCGTTAACACCAGCGCAGTCAAGGGTTCCACGAATGATATGGTAACGAACACCTGGCAAGTCTTTAACACGTCCGCCACGAATAAGCACTACGGAGTGCTCTTGCAAGTTATGGCCGATACCTGGAATATAAGCGGTAACTTCCATACCGTTGCTCAAACGTACACGAGCGTATTTACGAAGAGCAGAGTTCGGTTTCTTAGGAGTCATAGTACCAACACGAGTGCAAACACCACGTTTTTGTGGGCTAGACTGATTTGTTGGACGGGACTTTAAAGAGTTATAGCCGCGGTTGAGTGCAGGAGATTTGGAAACATTCTCACTGGACTTACGGCCTTTACGAATCAATTGGTTAATTGTAGGCATTGCTTCTCCTTAATTTATCCTTTTTTCTTTTGTTTCCATACAAACGAATCCGGGTGGGTCATTTGTCTTTCTTTAAAAAGAGCGACCCAGCCGCTCATTGCATGCTTTGCAAGCATACCCAAAAGGATATTTAATGTCAATAATTTTTATAAGAATTTTTTGACCAAAGATGGAAAGAGATAAAATCTTTTTCCATCTTTGGGTTCTCTTCCTAATTAAAGGCTGGAGCAGACCTATAAGCGTCTACTAAAGAAGTGCTTTTATTTTTGCTAAACTTTAANCAGATGAAAGGAGANGCGTATGAAAAAGAAAATCGTGTTTATTGATATGGATGGAACGCTCTATCAAACGGAAAATGATGTCGTGCAACCTTCCTCGATTGAGGCCATTCAAACCTTAAAAGACAATGGATTCAAGGTTTATGCAGCTACGGGCCGTCCGCTCAATATGTTGCGTCCCATTTTGGATCATGTCCAATTTGATGGCTATGTTTTAATCAATGGAGGGTATACCCTCGATCAAAATTTCAACATTATGGATGCTAATCCTATTGATTCTCAATCGCTTGCTGATCTCTTGGCCTTAGTACAAGATCATAAGCTTGGATTGATGATTCACTTTGGAGATGCCTCTTACATCTACAACAACTTCTATCCCACTTACGAATTTGCCAAATACACCAATTCGTTGGATGGCTTATTTTATGATCCCACCCTCTCGTATCACAAACGTCATCCCGCCTATAACGCTGTGGTGATGACTAAAGATCCTGGCCTCATTCAAAATTTTATGGAAAGCCATCCTGATCTTCGTCTGGATTTAATCAACGTCAAAACAGAAGGTTTTGCTTATGACATTTTCCCTAAAGAAAATGATAAGACTCGTGGAATTGAAGCTGTCTTAAAACAAGAAAATCTCAGTTGGCCAGAAGCGGTTACGTTTGGAGATTCCACCAATGATCTAGGCATGCTTGAAAAAGCAGGTCTAGGGATTGCGATGGGAACTGCTAAAGACCAAGTCAAAACTGCAGCCGATTATGTCACCACTTCAGTTTATGACGATGGAATTGCTAATGCATTGAACCTTGTTTTAGAATCCGAATGACATCTAAAAAGGCTTGTTGCGCATGAAAACGAACAAGCCTTTTTTCTATGAAACTGAAAGAAGTAAAAAACTAGTCTAAGCCTTCTTCAAAATCTATTTCTTCGACTTGACCTTGAGCTATCATGGCCTCAAAGAGTTCATCCACTAAGGAGTCCACTTTTTCAGAAGATTCAAGTCCTGGGTCAAGAAATAAAGGACGAATTTGGAGAAAAGTTTTAAAGCAGCGCTTTTACGATTTCCACTTTGGAATGGAAACCCTCGCAAGCAACCTCGTCGAAATACGCCTTCATCCATTCACTGACCTCTTCGCTACACGGTTTCTACCACTTCTTGAGGAAGATCCGCTGAGAGGATGACATTAAAAGTTGGATAAGCGAAATCTTGAGCATTTTCTTGAATTTTGTCCCATTTCTCTTCAGGAAGATGAGCTAAGGAGCTTTTTTGAGCGGCCAAGCTTCGAGCTATAATGAGCTGAAAAACAGAATCTGGACTTATATCCATTTCCTCTATAGCGTTAACACAAAACTTGCCCTTGCTTGGGAAAGGAGCGTCGATAAGTTCCAAATCTTTGATTTATTAGGTGAATATGGATCGTGGACATGAGTTTGATTGGTATTAACTAGATTTTTGATCACTAAGATATGACCTGCTGTTGTAAAATCTCCAGGCCCCATAGATAAGATCAACACATTATTTTGAGCAAGTTGTTGGGCAATAAGGGACTCATCTAAAACACATTGCCAAACATCGATTCCATAAAGTGCGGGATACTCTTCAAACAAAGCCCAAGCTGTGCCTACTCCATCGACATAATAGCCGTTTTCTTGAGCGTATTGGGCTACTTCTATGGGAGAAATAGATTGGCTAGTCAAAAAGCTCAAAGCCATGGCAAGGGAAGTCGGTCCACAACCTGTATCTCTAAAAAAACCATCTCCATACCAAATATTTTTATATTGCTCATCCGTTTGGAAAAAATAGGGCATGCCATCTTCTGGTTGAAGAATTTCTTTATGGCATCCTCCAAGGAAAATTCCGCTCCCTAAAAAAAGAACAAGCAAAAAAGTGAAGAGTCTCTCAGGGTTTAAAAAGCTTCTTGCTTGGAAATCCAAAACAAAGCGAGGAAATAAATTAGAAATTTTAGTCATGTTTCTAGCTTAACCAGTCAACCTGAAGAAAAGAGAGGAACAAAGAAAATGATCCCTAAACCTTTTATGAGGAAATGGGAAAGGATGTTTCATGTTCTTCTAAAATGAATACTTCGGCCTTTAGAAATTCGGCTTCCATAGGATCATGGGTTGAAAAGACCAAGGCAAAATGCATTTGTTCTTGGAGCTTTAAAATAGTTTCCATCAATTGTTTGCGCAACGATTCATCAAGGGCATGAAATGTTTCATCCAATAATAAAAGATCGGGATGTTTCATCATGGCTCTTGCTAAGCCAGTGCGTTTTCGTTGGCCAGCGGAAAGTGTACTCACTTTTTGTTTCCAAAACGATTGGCAATCAAAGACTTGAATCCAATGTTTAGCCATCGCTCGTCTTTTTTTAGAAGAAGTTTTCGAAAAATCGACTCCTAGCTCAACATTTTCTAAACAAGAAAGCATAGGATAGAGGCCGTCCTGGTCAAAGACCATTGAGACGCTGCCTTGATGAAAAACCTTTCCCTCATTAGGCTCTAGAATTCCCGCCAAAACTTTTAATAAAGTGCTCTTGCCCACTCCAGAAGGCCCCATGAGCGCAAGGCGCTGATCTCTTTTAAGTTGCAAAGACAAATGATTTAAAATGCAGTTTTGATTCAACTCTACACTAATGTCTTGAAGAGAAACCAAAACATCCAAACTTAAATCTTGATCTAAGGAA